>WFSA01000102.1 GCA_015486215.1 Anaerolineae bacterium
ACCCTCACCCCAGCCCTCTCCCAAAGGGAGAGGGAGCAAGTTCCCTCCCCCTAAAGGGGGAGGGTTAGGGTGGGGGGGCGATGACGAAACTCCAAAGTTGTTTACGAACCTTCCCTAAGTTATGGGATTGCAATGGAGGCGATATTTTGTGACAATAGGCACAAGTTCAATAGTCAATGATGAGTGGAGCCATCACCCTAATGAATTGTATGAAGGAATAGGATGCAGATGACACAGATTCTCACCTGAAAACCTTGAAAATTTAGATATGGTTCACTTTTGATGAAATGATCTTTGCACTTTTTGGGCGACCCAGCGGGTCGCCCCTACGATTCTCTCCTGTAGGGGCGGTTCGCTGAATCGCCCAACGCAAGATAAATTGTAAAGATGATTTGCCTAATTTTGAACCATGCCAAAATTTGCGTCCCATTTCTATGTTCGTTGGAATAAGTATCCAATAAAAGTTGAAGCACTATAGCACTATATATGAAGAGGATCAATCATTCTATGTATACCATACTCGTATCTGATAAATTAGGAAAAAGTGGGCTGGACATTTTAGAACAGGCGCAGGATGTCTCTTATGATCTAAAACTTGGTCTGAGCAAAGAAGAACTGATCGCCATCATTCCAGATTATGATGCCTTAATTGTTCGCAGCGGCACGCAGGTAGATGCTGACCTTGTTGACGCGGCGACCAATTTGAAAGTAATCGGGCGTGCTGGGATCGGCGTGGATAATATCGACCGTCACGCGGCAACGATGAAGGGCATTATTGTGATGAATACGCCGAAGGCCAATAGCGTCGCCACCGCCGAGCAGACGATGGCACTCATGCTGGCTGTCAGCCGCCATACGGCCGTTGCTCATGCGTCATTGCTGGCTGGTGAGTGGACACGTTCCGCCTTTGTCGGCTCAGAATTGCAGGATAAAACCTTAGGCATTATCGGTTTTGGCAATATCGGGCGATTGGTGGCAACGCGGGCGAAAGCGTTTGGCATGACCGTGATCGCGTACGACCCCTTCATTTCGGAAGAGGTGGCGCAAGAGATGGATGTGACCTTATTTGATTTGGAAGATTTATTACCGCAAGCGGATTATATCTCGCTGCACACGGCCGTTACCTCCGACACCACAAAAATCATCAATGAGAAAACCATCGCCCAAATGAAGGACAGGGCGATATTGCTGAATGTGGCGCGTGGAAAATTGATTGACGAGCAAGCGGTGGCCGACGCGCTGACAAGCGGCAAACTTAAAGCGGCGGCGATTGACGTATACAGTTCCGAGCCGCCCAAAGCCGATAATCCATTACTCGGCTTGCCCGCCGTTTTGCACACCCCCCATCTGGGCGCAAGTTCAGTTGAGGCACAAAAAACAGTGGCGACAGAGATTGCTGAGCAGGTCGTAGACGCATTACGCGGCATAGATTTCCGTAACACGCTCAATATGCCGTTCCGCGTGGGCAAAGAAGGGTTTAACGTCCATCATTTGTATATTGAATTAGGCCAGAAAATCGGGAAAATGCACGCGGCATTGGCTGATGGTGATATTACGAAGATCGAATTAAAAGTGTCGGGCATCAATGCGACTCGTGCGGTTAAGGCGGTCGCTTCAGGCATCACGATGGGGCTTTTGTGCCAAGAAGAGTGCGATGAGCAGATAAATTACATCAACGCGCCCATTTTGGCGGAGGAACGGGGTATCATCACCGCCCAAACGATGGATATTCCCAATTTGGGAACGTATGCTAATTTGGTTTTATGTCGCGCATATTGGGATGGCGGCGAGCGTGTCTTAGGCGGAACGCTCTTCGGCGGCAACGAGCCGCGTATTGTGCGACTGAATAAATACCGGCTGGATGCACGCCCAGAGGGGATCGTGTTGATGTTGGAAAACAAAGATGTCTCGGGTGTGATTGGACATATCGGCACGATTTTGGCCGCATACAGCATCAATATCGGCGAATGGCGGATGGGACGGAATGCGCCCGGCGGTGATGCGATCTCGTTCTTGAATGTGGACAGTAAACCATCCCCCGCTGTATTGAAGGCGTTAGAACAGATCACGGCCGTTACCAAAGTGAGATCCATCATCTTCTGATTTTCTCTCAAGGTGACAGGAACTTGCCAAGTCCCTGTCACCTGAAAGCCCAAAGTTAAAAAGGAACCTTCCCTCTGCGGATATTTTTTGACAGGCCATGTTCTGCACAGGTTAGCCAAAAACAAGACAGTTTGCTAGAATCAACAGAAGTTGTTCAGATTTGACATTAACTTGCGTTGCTGTCGTGTATAAAGACAGTAACCGTAGAATTTAGCCCTCATTTGCTTATCCCTGTGATCTGAATTTTACATATTTAAGAAAGATGCCGATTTTCTTGAAATTGGAGAAAACGGCCGTTACCGTATTTGTACGGTTACAAGGCCGATTGCCTTTTAATCGCACGGATACACAATGAGTAAGGTATTTTGCCCATGCAACAAACAGAATTTTCAGGCTTAGGAATGCCCGTTTTTACGGCATTTGGCTGGGCTGGTGAAGAAACCGCTATCGAATATGCACTGTCCGAGCTAGCAGCATTTGCTCACGCTTTGCACGCCTCTCTCCCGCGAGCCATTCAAAACATGTTCCCTGTTCACGGATTGGACGAGGAAAATCGTACCGCTTATCTCGCTGCATCCGAAGATGTAGAGAGCGATGTTCATATCCTCTTTTTGGCACGCCCAATGAGTATGGAAATGCAATTTGCGTTGCAGGATGAAAAAAGCCTCGATAAAGCGTGGGCAATGATCAATAAAGAGAATGTTCTCTCTCACCGTTTGTTTACGGAGATGGGACCAGAGTGGCTGTTGCATGTGCAACAGTTGCAAGTAGATGAGGACAGCGGCGAAGCGAGCAACTATCAAGAACTGTTTCTTGGCAGCGTCAGCAGCTTTGATATGAAAACGGCCGTTGAACTTTTTGAAAAAGCCACCTATCTAAACGGCGAAAAGCAATGGATCATCCCCATCCACCTCAGCCGAGAATTCAAAAGCGAACAAATCGCATTAATGAAAGCGGCCGTTCTCGAAGTCATCGGCAAAGAGATTCGTAATCTTGTCCCCCTCATCACAAAATTAACCAACCGTTCTGCCGAAACAGGCAAAACAAAAAGCAAAAAGCGGAAGAAGAAAAGAGTAAAACAGGAAGACAGCAGTGATGATGGCTCTTTCGTCTACACCGCCACCCTCAAACCACTCCATCTGCGACGCGGGTTCATTAACTTAACCCCCGAACATTGGGATTTCTTCGCCATCAACTCACGCACCGTTACCCGTAATGTTACCATTTATTATGATGGCATCTATGACAAAGAAAGCACCGCATGGAAATTATCCACAACCGGGCAGACCCGTATCGTTGTCAGCCCAGCTGTAAAATTGTGGGTGACAGATAACTTTGAAGCTGGCGACCAGATCGAACTCATGGCACATGATCTAAGTGACGGTGTACGCGGCGGCGAGTTGCAAATCACATTATCTGCGGTGTAGCGAACAGTATAGGACGCAGATTTTCAGAACAAATGCAGATAAAGCAAAGGAAATCTGGGCGTGGCTCAGAAACTAATGGTCAAGGTGACAGGCACTTGGCAAGAGCCTGTCACCTGAAAGCCCGTATACTGTCACGCGATTTAACATAAAAATCTAACGCAGACAATCGCACGCGGATTTTGCAAATAAACACGGATTAAAGAGAGAAAATCCGTGTTTACCCGCGAAATCCGCCTCCATCCGCGTTCTATTTACAATTTCGTCATGTCCCGAACAAAAATTGTAGCCACTATTGGACCCGCCTCACGCACTCCAGAAATAATTCGCCAACTGTTACATGCAGGCATGACCGTCGCCCGTATAAACTTCTCTCATGGCGATCACGCCACCCATACCGAAACTGTCCGCCGATTGCGCCGCATTGCCGCCGAAGAAGCGATGAATTTGGCTGTCTTGGGCGACTTGCAAGGGCCTAAAATCCGCGTTGGCAATGTCCGCAAAGGGGGGATCTCTCTTTCCCTAAACGACGAACTCCTCTTCACCCCGCATCGCGGCCAGCCCGCGATGATCCATCTGCCCCACCCTGAACTATTTAGCTCTGTCGCCATTGGGGCGCGATTGGTTATTGGCGATGGGGAAGTGGAGTTCAAAGTCATCGAAAAGAAGAAGGACATATTGCGCTGTCTGGTCACTGTCGCGGGCAAATTGGAATCGCGCAAAGGGATTAATGTCCCTAATACGGACATGGGCATCTCTAGCATCACGGCTAAAGATCGGGAAGATTTGCGGCTGATTTGTGATCTAGACCTTGATTTTGCCGCGCTCTCCTTTGTTCGCCATGAAGATGATATACGGGAATTACGCGAATTGATGCGGATGCAGGGGAATATCATCCCTATTATTGCCAAAATTGAGAAGAATGAGGCGATCACGCGCTTGGAAGAGATTTTGCAATTGGCTGACGGCATGATGGTGGCGCGTGGCGATTTGGGCATAGAGGCTGGGCCGGAGCGGGTGCCGTCGCTGCAAAAAAAGATTATCAAATTATGCAATAAGGCGGGCAAACCGGTCATTACCGCCACGCAGATGTTGCAATCTATGGTACACCATCCCCAGCCGACCCGTGCGGAATCGAGCGATGTTGCTAACGCTATTTTGGATGGCACGGATGCGTTGATGCTCTCTGGAGAAACGGCCGCTGGTCATTATCCTATTGAGGCGGTGGCGATGATGCACAAAATAAGCCTCATCATCGAGGAAGATTTTCCATACGCGCGGTGGCGCATACGCCGCCATAGACGGCAAGAGGTGTCTACGGTGGTGACGGAGGCGATCAGTATCGCCGTTTGCGGCTTGGCCGAGCAAGTGGAAGCGGCAGGCATCGTCTGCTCCTCTATGTCGGGCTTTACGGCCAGACAGATTTCGCGCTATCGGCCGGAAACGTCCATTTTGGCGGTGACTCCATCGGAGAAGACGCGCCGACAGTTGGCGTTGACATGGGGGGTGGATTGTTTGCTCATCCCGCCGCTTGATAAGACGGGGAGTGTGGTAGAGGCGGTGATCACGGCCGTTCACTCCCAAAATATCCACGCGGGCGAAAAAATCGTCATCACGGCCGGCGTTCCGTTCGGCCAAGTCGGACAGACGAATCTTATCCAAGTACATACAGTATCTTCTCAGTATTATGGGGAGACTTGACAAATTTTCCTAATGATACTCGTGTAAAATAAAGTGCTGATGAAATTTGTCAAGTCTTATCCACGATTTATTGAGAAGATACTACATACATTGAAACGTGATGGGTAAATGACCCATCTGAAAGCGAGATTGTAAAACGGCGGGGTATGCTCGTCATCTCGTACCCCTGCATATGAAATGGCTGACGGCCGTTACTCCCCTTATTATTGGACATCGCGGCGCAAGCGCGTATAAACCTGAAAACACGATGGCATCGTTCCACTTAGCCGCCGCACAGCGAGCGGATGGTATTGAGTTCGACGTGCGCCTTTCGCAAGATGGCGAACTCATCATTATCCATGATGCTCTCGTCGACCGCACGACGGACGGACACGGAGCCATCGCTGAGATGACGCTGGCACAAATCCGCGAATTTGATGCGGGCGAAGGGGAGCGGATTCCCACATTGGACGATTTGTTTGCGACGATGGGGGACGGCTTGTTGTATAATATCGAGATTAAGGAGTATCAATGGCGGGATCGGGGATTGGAAACGGCCGTTTACGCTCTCATCAACCGGCATTCTTTACAAAATAATGTACTCATCTCCACATTCAGCCCCATCGCCCTGCGCCGCGTTCAAAAAGCGGTCGCGGAAGCCGTCCCCACCGCCCTTTGCCGTCGTGAAGGGTACACCCGTTACATGCACCATTTTGCTGACGGGGATGCCGACCATCCCAGCCACACGATGATTGATGAAAAATATATGGCGTGGGCAAAAAAGCGGGGGTATCGGGTCAACACATGGACGGTGGACGACGAAGATGAGGCACGCCGATTGATCAAGCTGGGTGTGAACGGCTTAATCAGCAACACCCCCGACGTGATGGTTAATTTGGACAGATCACCGTAATGCCGCCGATTGAACTATGTTTGTTTTTATTTTTGCATTACTTGGCCTGATAACGGCCGTGCTCATTAATATCCTAGCCGATCATTTGCCCGAAAAGCAAACGCCGCAAATGCCGTACTGTTTGCAATGTGGTCATACGTATGGCGTGGGCGGCTGGCTGGGGATGGGGCGATGGCTGTTTGGTAGCGGTATCTGCCCGCAGTGCGGCCGCCTCGAACGAAAACGGCCGCCTCTCGTTGAGATTGCCACCCCTATTTTATTCGCCCTGCTCCCCATTTTGTTTGACGATCCGCGCATTTGGATCGTTTACGCCGTCTATCTCGCCATCCTCATCCTCATCATCGTCATCGACTTAGAGCATAAGCTCATCCTCAATGCCGTCACCTATCCCAGCACGATTTTTGCCATTGCGGGCGCACTCATTTTGCCCAATAGCGAGAATAGCTGGCCGCTGGCGTTGACGGGGGCACTGTTCGGCTTCGTCGTTTTCTTCTTTTTCTACTGGCTGGGCGAAAAGCTGCTGGGGGCGGGCGCGTTGGGTTTTGGCGATGTCAAATTGGCGATGTTGATGGGGGCGATGCTCGGCTTGCACCGTATTCCGTTTGCGTTAACTTTGGGTGTCGTTTTGGGCGGTGTCGGCACGCTACTTATTTTGCTGTTCAATCGCCGCGTCGGCCGGTATACGGCACTGCCTTACGGGCAATATCTGGCGGCGGCAGCTATCTTTATGATCTATTGGGGAACGGCCGTTGCCGCCTACTATCTCCCCTGAACGCGCGGAACTGATAAAGTCGTGGAATCTCCGTGTCGGCGATCCCTTCCCCACTTTGGGGATCAACTATGCCGCGCCAGTTTGTGATGGTGACAGCCGTCACCTCGTCCTAAAACTCAGCAATTTGCCCCTCATCGACACCCAAAGAGAGATCGCCGCCCTGCGTCATTACGATGGGAACGGCGCGGTCAACCTCATCGCCGCCGCCCCCCAGCATGGCGCACTTCTGCTAGAGCGGGCGTGGCCAGGAACGACAGCCGCCGCCTTGACTCCCCAAAATGATGACGAAGCAACCCGCATCGCCGCACAGTTGATGCGCCAGCTATGGAAGCCGCCCGTCGCGCCCCATCCTTTCCCTGCTGTTTACGAGTGGAGCAAAGCATTTGCCACTGTGCGTCAAAAATATGATGAGGGGACGGGGCCGCTGCCCGCCGATCTATTCACGCAGGCAGAAACGCTCTTTGCCGAACTATGTGAAGATATGGATGATGGGGTGTTGTTGCATGGCGATCTCCATCATTACAATATCGTCGCCGCTGAACGGCAGGCGTGGCTGGCGATTGATCCGCAAGGCGTGGTCGGCGAGCCAGCATATGAAGCGGGCGCATTATTGCGAAACCCGCTCGACAGCCATCATTGGCGCGACCTGCGCCGACGCTTACAACGACGCATATCTATTCTGGCAGAAATGCTGGGGCTGGATCGGCAGCGTTTGCGCTATTGGGGCATGGCACAAGCCGTCTTATCCGCCTGCTGGAGTTTGGAAGATGGAAACGGCGACATCACCCAGTCAATCACTATCGCCCAGCATTTATCCGCCTTGCCCCCCTCGTTATGATGCAGAGTTGGAATGTCGCTTTTTAGAGGGAGTATGAACAAATATACTGTGCTTTATGCGTATCGGGGATTGTCATTACGAAATCGTATCCAATCTAGTACAGTTTGGCCTACATTCTTCGAGGTTTTCTGTAGTGCAATTTTACAAAATTGACCTACGACAGTTGCCGGAGAACTTCCGCCATTGCGTACTAGTACACGCTGGCGGAAGTCTTTGTATCTTATTTGTTGCGGGAATCAGAATTCCCGCAACTCCCATCAGATAGGTATCGGGAATTCCGATTCCCGATACAGGCGGCGTATATCATCTAAGAACTTAGGCCAAGCAATACTAGTCATGTAATTCTCATCACAGCAATTCCAATTCTGAAATTAAATTGACATTCAGTCGGGTAAAAACTTGATTTTCGCGCAAAAGTCCACGCTATTTTTAATGGTTTGGAAAGAACAGTAGGAAATTTCTATGTATCTTCTCAATAAATCGTGGACAAGAGTTGATAAATTTCATCAGCACTTTATTTTACACGAGTATCATTAGGAAAATTTGTCAAGTCTCCCCAGAATACTGAGAAGATACTTTCTATCAATATTTGCGCGATAACGAGGCTTTTTCATTCAAAATACGAGGTTCTACTCGTGTGTAAAGCAAACGAAGTTTAGAATTGGAATTGCTGAAGGAGTTGCCCAAATCTTGCTATTTGATCAAACCATGCTAACATAATGTCTAAAATAATATGTCAAGTAACACATTCCTATGGAATGTAGTTCACGGAGGTGTGCGGTGGACGAGTTGAACGAAGAAATTGTAGAAACAAACGAACCAGAAGCAGCAGAAATAGAAACAACAAAGAAGAAAAAAGGGATGAAACCGTGGCAAGCGTTCAAAAACTTCGCCATCATCTTCTCTTTCATCATCAACTTTGTTTTGATTCTTGTGCTCTTAATTGTTGTTCCCTTGATTATCCCCATTGTCGGCGACATCGCCGTTCCCATTGTCGGCGGCTTAAATGACAGCTTTGTCGATATGGAAAGCGCGTCCATCCTGCAAACGATCCATGTCAGCGACACAATGCCGATCTCTTTTGTCCTGCCCTTGCGCGAAAACACTGTTGTCACACTGACCGATTCAGTCATGTTGGGAGAAGTGCCGACAACATTTGCGCTGCCAGATGGCGGCGGCGCGATTTATGGGTCAGTCACATTGTCTTTGCCAGCAGGGTTGGCTTTGCCGGTGGCATTGAGTGTTGACGTGCCTGTTGACCAAGTTGTTCCCGTGCAATTGGATGTGAATGTTGATATTCCGCTAAATGAGACTGAGCTTGGACAGCCGTTCAACCAATTAAAAGACCTTTTCGGCCCGATTGACAAGATGTTACGCGATTTGCCTTCTTCAAATAAGGAGTTGATAGATCGGGTGACGACATCCGTCATCAACCCGCCAGAAGAATAAATAGCTATATCGTACACGGACAAACAGAGATGGACACAGATAGAGAAGTTAAAAATCTGTGTGAGCCTGTGCAATCTGTGTACAACTATAAAAGTGTCAGGCAATTCTGTCCGATTCTAACCCCATTACCTAAGGCGGCGCGAAAGTTATCTTTGCGCCGCTTTCCTTGCTTATGAGTGACATTCCCCCCGTCTGTGATTATGAAGGTTCGGATTACCAAGCCCGTTTTTGGCAAGGGCAGGGACGTGAATACGAAGATCGGGTTGAGCGCATCGCTTTGCGCCGTTTTATGCCCCCGACTGGAGGCACGCTGATCGAGATTGGGGCGGGATTCGGCCGTTTAGCGGATGAGTATAAAGGGTATGATCGGGTGGTGCTGTTCGATTATTCGCGCTCGTTGTTGCGCGAAGCACAAGCCCATCTCGGAGATGATCCCCGTTATATTTATGTGGCTGGCAATTGGTATAATATGCCGTTTGTAGATGGCTTATTTGATACGATGGTGCAGATCCGTACTTTGCATCATGCGGCCGATGCGCCGGCACTCTTCACCGAATTGGCTCGTATCGCCTGCCCTGATGGGGATTATATTTTGGAATTTGCCAATAAACATAATCTCAAAGCGATGGCGCGGTATTGGGCAAAAAAGCAGGAGTGGTCACCTTTTGAGCAAGAGCCGATTGAATTTGTGGAGTTGAATTTTGATTTTCATCCGCGCTGGATAGAGGCTAGATTACAAGAGTCAGGTTTCCGCACGGGGGATAAGTTGACTGTCTCTCATTACCGTTTTGCGCCGCTCAAGAAAGCGTTCCCGACTAAATTTTTGGTAGCGATGGATAGATTGGCGCAAAAGACAGGCAATTTGTGGCAGCTTTCGCCTAGTGTCTTTTTGCATAATAAACATCCGCAAACGGCCGTCTCTCCTCTTTCTCCTGCCGCCTTCTTCGCCTGTCCCAGCTGCAAAACAGCGTTGAATGATGAAGAGAACGGCCGTTTACATTGCCCATCCCCCTCCTGTGGGCATAGTTGGGGCGTAAAAGACGGCCTGTATGATTTTAAGAGTCACGAGTAGCAGGGTTTAACGCTTCGTAGCTTTTTGGATTATCCACATCTTTCAGGATGGAATCGGAGCCGACGGGGATGAGGGTGACGGGGTGACGGCGCAATAAATGATGGGGAGCGGCATCGGGCGGTAACGCCAACAGCTCGGTAAAATGGGTGCGGGCGATGAGGACGGGATTGCCGCGCTGCCCTTCAAAAGCGGGGGCGATAATCTCCCCTTCGCCGCGCCAAAAAGCGTGCATCAACTGGTTCAAAACGGCCGTTTCCACTAACGGCTGATCTCCCAAAAGCACTAAAATCGCTTTGATGCTGTCGTCCAAATGGGCGACGGCCGTTTGCAGTGACAAAATCATCTCCCCGTCTGCATGAGCGGCGTTGTGGATGGTCGGCACGGGCGGGGTTGCTCCTCGCGCCATTTTCTTCACATTGGCGGTATCATGCCCCGTCACCAATAGCAAATCATGGGCGAAACTTTTTTGGGCGCGGCTCATCGTCTGCTCTAAAATGGTGCCGTCGCCCCATGCAAGGCTTAACTTTGGCACACCCATCCGCTCGCTTTTGCCAGCGGCAAGGATGACGGCTGTTATCCGCCCATGCGCTTCCCACTCATCCATCGCCTGCACCGCCCCGATGATAACTTTTTCGATGCGCGGCTGCTGCTGCAAGGTCAGTTGGGCAATTTCATGGGCGATTTTGCGCTGAACGGCCGTTTCCACCTTATTCAAAAATGGCACGACACGCGCTCCCGACGGCACGCCCTTCAATCCCCCTTTCGGATGCGCCAGCAGAAGAGCGATGTCGGCGGCAGTTAACCCGTCAGCGCGGTCGGGGATGCCCAACGCCTGCATCTTTTCAGGGCGATGGGCGATGTCGGCGAGACGGCCGTCAATCGCATCAATTCCGACCATCGGCACGACCAGCGTCGTTTTCAGCGGGATGACTGGCTCATGCTCGGCTGGTGCTTTGATAGGGCGCATCCGCGATCCGTCCGCCTCGACCAGCACGATTTGAGCGTTTGCGCGGGCAAACAGGCGGGCGGGCAAATCAGGCGGCACGCCAAACGCTTTTTCTACATTTTTTCCACTGCCGATGCCGCCGACGATGATACATTGCCCGTGTGCGTCCAGCGCGTCGCTGACTTTGGCAAAAAAACGGAGGTCGTCCCCTTGTTCATCATAAAAACAGGCGGCGGGGGAATGGGAGATTTGTTCAGCAAAAATACGGGTGGTGGTGCTGGTTATGATGCGGCTGGCTGGCAGATTGTCCGCGAGGGCAAACATCAAACTGCTCTTGCCGCCGCCGCCGACGATGGCGACTAAATCATGGGTAACTATATTAAAAAGTTCTGTATTCATTCACGTATGATAACATAAATTTCTACTCTTGTTCCTATGCGAGATATTAAAAATTGGACACGGATTGCATGGATTACACGGATAAAAACCTGTGTTTAATTATGCTGTTTGTGATACGGTTCAAAAGAGGGCATGGTTTATTGTAGGGTGACTCGGCGACTTGTCCTGACCATAATTCCCCCCGTAGGGGCGACTCGCTGAGTCGCCCAATGCTATAGAATGCGAATAAACGCGGATTTTTTTGATAGATGGAGAGTGAGTATGCGTGTATTAAAAATTGGAGGCAATGAGTTAGGGGATGAGGGGTATTTGCGACGGTTGGCAACGGCCGTTGCGGACATCATCATCCAGACCGCCCAGCCGCTCATCATTGTGCATGGCGGCGGCAAGGCGATTGCCGATTTGCAGAGCCGCTTAGGATTGCAGCCGCGCAAAGTGGACGGCTTGCGTGTCACCGATGAGGCTTCATTAGCGGCGGCAGAAATGGTGCTGTCGGGGCAGATAAACAAGGCGATTGTTGCCGCTTTGCTGGCTGCTGATGTGGATGCCATCGGTTTGAGCGGCGTAGATGGCGGCCTGTTACGTTGCCAAAAAAAGTTCCATCCCACCGTTGATTTAGGATTGGTCGGCCAGATTGTTGATGTGCGGACGGGGCTGTTGCAACAGGTGGGCGGGATGGGGCTGACGGCCGTTCTTTCCCCTATTTCGCTCGGTCATGATGGGCAGACGTATAATGTCAACGCTGATGATGCGGCAACGGCCGTTGCGGGGGCGATTGGAGCCGCGCAGCTCGATTTCATCTCCAATGTCCCCGGCGTATTACGGGATGGGGAAGTGATTGAGAGGTTGACGGCCGTTGAAACGGAAGCACTCATCACTGACGGCATCATCAGCGGCGGCATGATTCCCAAAGTACGCGGCGCACTCGCCGTCGTCTCCAGCGGCGTGCCGCAAGTACGCATCGTAAACCTAGACGGGTTGTCGTCTGGGGGGACGGTTTTTGGGCGGGGAGAAGAAAGTGTCAATGGTTAATTATCAATGGGGGGAGACGGCCGTTTTCCACACAGTGAACCAGATTGGGTTCTGATTTGCACAATTGATGAAAAGTCTCTCAGACTTGAACGCACGGGAACGCACAGCGATTTGTTTAGATAAGCACGTATCCTCTCAAAAAAGCGGGGAAATTATTTTGTTTTTAGTGTGACTACAGTGGATTATGAAAATGAACGGATATTTTCTCGATCGCACCATCCGTTTATTTCTTTCATCCGTTGTAGTCACTCCGAAGTATTGAGAAGTTACATAAGCACGTTAATAATGAAAAACAGCAATCCTCTCTTACTCTTGGTTTTATTGTGGTTGATGGCTTGCACGATGGTAATGCCAACGGCCGTTTTCCCATCAAAACACCCCGCACCCTCACCGTAACATAAACGCCAACGGCCGTTTTCAACAAAAATCACGATGGCGGAGATTAAAAGTGGAAAAACGGCCGTTTCCCCATAACTTGTTGCCATATTTATTTACAGTTATAATAATTGTATCTTCTTTGTTTATACGGATAATTAAGTACGGAGAGTGAAAAATGATGCAAGCGCATGTTCAAAAATGGGGAAACAGTCTTGCTGTTCGGATTCCAAAACCTTTTGCATTAGATATTGGTTTAGTGCAAAATTCAATGGTTTCTATCTCAGTTGTTAAAGGAAACTTATTATTAAAGCCAATAAAGCCATACCCATCACTCGATGAATTATTAGCGGGAATTACAGAAGACAATCTGCATCAGGAAATTGAAACAGGGGATTCTGTCGGCAACGAGGTGTGGTAATGACTTATGTTCCTGAACGGGGCGATATCGTCTGGGTAAATTTTAACCCTCAAGCGGGACATGAACAGGCAGGACGACGGCCTGCCGTTATTTTGTCGCCTAAAGCGTACAATCGGAAGGTTGGGTTAGCTATATTCTGCCCGATAACTAGCCAGATAAAAGGGTATCCCTTTGAGGTGAAGATGCCGTCACATGGTAAAGTAACGGGCGTGATTTTATCCGATCAGGCGAAAAGTTTGGATTGGCGTGTCAGGAAAGTTGCGTTTATCAGTGCATTGCCAGCAGAGGTCATTGATGAGGTGCTGACAAAATTGGGGAGATTAATTGAGAAGGGATAACTATTTTGTGTTTTGATGGAGTAACGGCCGTTTCAACAAAAATCACGATGGCGGAGATTAAAAATGGGAAAAACGGCCGTTTTCCCATCAAAACACCCCGTACTTACACCATAACATAAACGCCAACGGCCGTTTTCTCAATTAAAATTCATAAAATAGCATGGAAATTCTAGCCAGTATCTTGAAATAACCGTCTTGTGCTATACTTTTATCCAGATAACAAGTTACAACGGTTTCTACACGATTGAACGATAATAATTTTATGCGAATTTTTAAGAATGTATGGTTTAGACGTTTTGCTAAACGTGAAAAAATCGGTGATACTGTACTGCAAAAAGCGATTACCAGCGCAAGCGATGGGATAATTGATGCTAATCTTGGCGGTCATGTAATCAAACAGAAAATCGCACGCGCTGGACAAGGAAAATCAAGCGGATATCGAACGATCATCATCTTTAGAAAAGAGGATAAGGCATTCTTTGTTTACGGGTTTTCTAAAAATGCTCAAGATAATATTAGCAAAAGTGAGCTAAATGCGTTTAAGCAAGCGGCAAAAGAGTTACTCGCCTTATCGAATGAGCAAATAGAACGATTACTCGCCAATAAATCTTTGATAGAGGTTAAATAATGAACCAAACTCAACAATATAAATCAGAAGCTTTTGCGGCAATCCACGAAACGATGGATGCTTTACACCAGATCGAAGCTATAGATGAGCAAACAATGCGTCATTTTGATGAAACATGCTTGAAACCGATACCAACAATGGAGCCACATGATATCAAGGCGTTGCGTGAGCGTGAATATGTGTCACAACCACTTTTTGCGCTTTATTTGAATGTCCCCAAAAATCTGGTCTCAGATTGGGAGATGGGTATCAAAGAACCAGGTGGAGCCGCTTTACGATTGCTTACTGTTGTGCAAAAACATGGACTTGAGACGTTGGCTGTATAGCTTTTTCTTGGACAGCATAATTTGGAAATGTAAACGACTGTTTCGACAAAAACACAACTCACGCCCTCCGCGTATCATCTATAATCCCAGCCACAATAAAAACAGCACCCCTCTCTTGCTCCTAATTTTATTATGGCTGACCGCTTGCACAACCGCAACGCCAACGGCCGTTTTCAACAAAAATTGCAGTGACGGAGATTAAAAATGGGGGTAACGGCCGTTTCCCCATCAAAACACCCCGTACCCTCACCATAGAATAAACGCCAACGGCCGTTTCGACACAAGTTTCGATGATGGAGAGTGAGGAAATGGGAAAGCGGCCGTTTTTTATACCGCCTACGAATAAAACAACTTATATTTATCGTGGTTGCCAATCCAAAACCACGTTACCGTATCTCCATCCAATATGCCGACAGCACGATAATTGAGTGAAATTCGCGCCGACCATATATCCTCTTGACGGTTGATACATTTGAAATGCAACGAAGGATAAAAGGGTTCTTCTGCCCACAAGCGATACGCTTTTTTAGCCTGTTTTTTGGCAATGCTGTTCAATGCACTGTAGGCAGTCCAAAATGAAGGAAGTGTCGCTGATTTCATAAACGGTCATAGTCCATTGGTTGCGCTAACCCTGCGGCAATCTCCCTTTTTGCTTGTTGGGCTGCTTCAACAAGCTGCCTTTGGCTCTTTTGGAACGTCATATCCCATTGAATTTCATCCTTGATATCAGCAATATATTCTCTGAGATACTCTACGACTTGATTTTGCGTTCGTTCTGGCAACGATTCCATCATTTTTGTCACGGTTACCACAGCTGTAGTTGTCATGATTAAGTTCTCCTTTCTAACAAGTATCTATTCTGCCTTATAAATGCAATTTTAGGCATGGTTCAAAACAGGACAAATCATCTTTACAGTTTTATAAAATAATGGGACGCGGATGGGGCGGATTTAACGGATAAACGCGAATAAAAAAAAGGAAAATTCGCGTTTATCCGTTAAATCCACATGCGAAGCTATCCGCGTTCCATTTTTACGTTAAGTTATGCAATAATATACTGTAAAGTAGATTATTAGTTTTTTGAACCATGTCCAATTTTATCATATTTTAGCTGGGATTACTTACTAAAACATTTGGGTGTGTTTCATTTCAGTAGAAGTGATAGTCACGGGGCGCATAGTTTCGGGTAAATTAAGTCCGTTTGCCCCGTGACAATCACTTTGGTTCAACTCATTTGAAACGCACCCAAAACATTTCCCACAAAAACATTAACATAGCCTCCACGCAACCCAAACATCAAGACCATCTGGCAAACATCACCTATAATCCCAGCCACAATAAAAACAGCACCCCTCTCTTGCTCCTAATTTTATTATGACTGACCGCTTACACAACGACAACGCCAACGGCCGTTTTCAACAAAAATTGCAGTGACGGAGATTAAAAATGGGGGTAACGGCCGTTTCCCAATCAAAACACCCCGTACCCTCACCGTACATAAACGCCAACGGCCGTTTCGATCCAAGTTGCGATGATGGAGATTGAAGATGTGGGAAAAACGGCCGTGTACCACACATTGAAAACGTGTTGCATATGTGCTACACTAATACCATGATGAAAACAGCTACGATTCATGCCCGTATCCATCCCGATACAAAAGCCAAAGCCGAAACGATCCTGCATCGACTGGGTATGACACCCACTCAAGCCATTCGCCTATTTTATGCACAAATCACGTTGCAAAATGGCCTGCCGTTCGCGGTGACCATTCCCAACGACCTCACGGCCGCCACGCTCGCAAAAAGTTATGACGGTGAAGATATTGAAGAATTTGATTCGCTGGACGAGATGTTTGAGAGTTGGGAATCATGAGAGCGGTTTCGCAAGCACGCCAATTCACACGTGATGTCAAACGGATGCGTAAGCGGGGTAAGAATTTAGGTAAACTCAAGATAATTGTCGCAAAACTGGCGCACGGAGAGCCGCTTAAGCCGCGATACAAAGACCACGCCCTATCAAATAATTGGCAACATTCACGCGACTGCCATATTGAACCAGATTGGGTTCTGATTTACACAATTAATGAAAAGTCTCTCAGACTTGAACGCACGGGAACGCACAGCGATCTATTTAGATGAGCGCGTGAATCACGGCGGTGGGGCAAACGGCCGTTTCCCAATCAAAACGCCTCGTATCCACACCGTAACATAAACGCCAACGGCCGTTTCAACAAAAATCACGATGGCGGAGATTAAAAACGGGAAAAACGGCCGTTTTCAAAGTTACTGTATTCTCTTGACTACATGCCTGAATATATGTATTCTACAAATATGAAATTCACTTGGCATGAAGAAAAACGACAAAGCAATCTACATAAACACGGTTTAGACTTCACCCAAGCACATAAGGTTTTCGATGGTGCAATGTTTACATTTG
>WFSA01000103.1 GCA_015486215.1 Anaerolineae bacterium
GAGATGTGTATAAGAGACAGGCCATAATGAGGACGGAAGATTGCCGACCTGGCGCGAAATGAATATGGATACTACGCCAGAAGTGGAGGAAATACTCTTCAAGATGTGGCGGGAAACGCCACCTTGGCGGAAGTGGCAGATGATGGATGATTTGAACCAAAGTGCGCGGCAGATCGCACAAATTGGGCTAAACAAACGTCATCCGAATGCTTCGCCAGAAGAGATACGCCGTCGTTTAGCCGACATGGTACTGGGTTCTGAGTTGGCAGTCCGTGTTTATGGCTCTTTAGTTGTAATATGAAATGCAGATCAATGATTCAGCGTGATGCGTATGACCCTTGGATGTATTTTGCTGGCGCATGGAAAGACGATCCAGATTGGGACACCTTTGAGGAAGGAATGCGATTATTTCGTGAAGAGATGGATTGTAACGCTGACGATATCGTTTTCGATAACGATCGTAAGTTTAACGAGGTTTTATTATGGAACAGTTGACAGTGGATTATCCAAAGGGATTAGAAACGGCCGTTTCTGTCACAAAAAATGAATTTGAGGCGCAAATACGGTTGATGGCCGCCCTCAAGATGTTTGAACTGGGAAAACTGTCCTCTGGCAAGGCGGCGAGATTGGCGGATATGCCCAGAGTGCAGTTTTTTGAAATGTGCGGCCGTTATCAAGTGCCTATTGTAAATTATTCAGCAGAAGAGATTGAGTCGGAATTGAGTCAAGACATCGCTGCATTGCGAGATTACGCATGAGTATCATTACCAATACTGGACCGCTCATCGCCTTGGCGAAAATAGACAAATTATCTGTATTACAACAGCTTTTTGGAACGGTATCTGTTCCGCCTGCGGTACATCGAGAGTTAATGGCTAAGAGCGGCTCAGATGTAGAGCGGCTTGACGTTGCATTTACTCAATTTATCAAAATTACGGCACAGCCAGATTCACCTGCTGAGGTTCGTATTGTTACCGATCATCTGGATGCAGGCGAACAGCAAGCCATTGCCTTGGCATATGCTGAAAAAACAGTGCTGGTTATTGACGAACGCTTGGGAAGAATGGCTGCGCGTCAGCTTGGATTGAGCATATCTGGCTCTACAGGTGTACTGATTGAAGCTAAACGCCGCGGCTTTATCCCTGCTGTTGTGCCACTGCTTTATGATATTCGTTATTATGGCTACTGGTTGTCTGATAGTTTGATTACGCTTGCCGCAGAATTAACTGGAGAGAGCGCGTGATTTTCTAAGTATCCCAAAGGGTCTGCATAGCTAATGCAGAACTAAAAAAATTGGTATCTATCATTTATGAAGAGCCGTTATCGCTAAATTTAGCGATAACGGCTCTTTTTGTTTTTGGAGGAATATGTTCAACAATATTGTCACCTACCACATTTTACGCAGCGATGATCTTCCCGCTTACGATGCCATCGGCTATCAATATATTACGGCTGGAAACGGGCTGTTTATTCGTACAGAAACGCGCTTTTTCACGGCTACGGTTCCCGTCAAACGGGCAATTGTGCGTGGATTGCCGCTGCTGAAAGGCCGCTTTCATCTGCGTGTACCCAAATTACCAGAGTCGTTATTAACGGCCAGCCCCGTAGGGGATGCGTTTTCACCGATGCCCGTCTCGCCCGCCGCCCTGATGGCCGCCTAAACGAAGTTCTGTACCAGTTTCATCACGATGGGGAAACCGTCCGCCTAAAAAAGCCGCCACAACAAGCAACCGCCGTTAGCGTCACCAGCGTTACCACCAGTAACGATGAAGACATCATCTGCGACCTTCATATGCATGGCAATATGGATGCGTTTTGGAGTGAAACGGATGATATGGATGAACGAAACGGCCGTTTGTATGCCGTTGTCGGCAAAGTAGACGACCCCAAGCCAGAAATACGTCTACGGGTTGGCGTGTACGGCAACTGGATGTCCCTGCCCGTCACCGCCCTCTTCACCGCGAATCATCACCCAGCCGACTTGAGCGACCTGCATCACGTCCCCCCAGAAGCAGAGATATGATCTGCAGATGGCGCAGATTTTCGCAGATTCTTATCTTTAATCTGCGCTATCTGCGCCATCTGCGGACAAAAATTGAAAAACATCCCCATCAACTAGAGAAGTAAAAAAAAAGGAGAAAACAGCATGAGCATATTCACAGACGAATCTGACAATATCGTCGATGATGACGGCATTTATAAAGAAGAGATATTCACCGCCGCCCGCCCAGATGAGGACAAAGAGCCAGTGCATATCAAAGGGTTCAAGGTAACCTACGACCGCAAATTCAACCTCGGTAATTTCGAGAGCTTGCAAGCCGAAATTTCTATCTGGGTGAAAACGCGCGTTGCCGAAAACAGTCCCTTCAATCTGCACCAGTGCAAACAGCGCGTCCGCAAGATGGCACGGGAGAATGTCCGTGAGCAGTACCAGCGGGTGCGCGCCGATGACAGCTTTGGCTTTCTCGGTCTGGAGCCGCCGACGGGAGACAGCCGCCTTGCCGATCCCATCTACGTCGCCACTGTTGGCGTGGGGCTGACATATAAAGTCAATTTGGGCGATTATTCGATGATCACCCCCGCCTATACCGATTGGGCTGACCTCCGCGCCGTCGCACTAGAGCCACAGACAGGACTGCATACCGCCGTCGCCCGTCTGTGGGAAGGGTTATGGGCCAATCTGAATGATGAGATCGCCAGAGCGCGGGGTGAAGAATCCGATGAAGAGAACTTCGGCTTGCCGGTAATGATGGTTGAAGAGTTGATGGATGCTTCGTTGTTACCCGTTAATAGAAACGGACATAATGGCAATGGGCATCACAATGGTAATGGCCGCGGCCACCAAAACGGTCACCGATGAACCTCAACATAGAAGAAAGGTATCGCGTCGTCTTTGGCGACAGCAAATTCTTTCGCATCCTATTAGTCGGTGTCGGCGGCACAGGCTCGGCATTGGCGTTAGCACTCGGCGGCCTGATGGTTCACGCCCGCCAAAAAGGGATTCATATCGAACTGACGCTGGTGGACGATGACAAAATCGAAGAGAGAAATGTTGGACGACAACTGTTTGCACCTGCCAGCGCGGCACGCGGAACTGTTCATAAATGTGCCGATCTCGCCCTGCGGCTGAATGCCGCGTATGGATTGGGCATTGTGGCGTGGCCTGAACGATACACGGCTGGAATGGCAGGGCGATGGATGAGATACAGCCATACGGATACGCATCTCATCATCGGCTGTGTGGATAATTATCAGGGACGACAGGAGATTGCGAAAACGGTTGAAGGGTATTCTGGTCAAGTATGGGCAATTGACAGCGGCAACGCGGCGTTCAATGGACAAATTCTGGTTGGCAATACGACCAACAAAGAACATGTCCAACTAGACAATCTCGGCCTATGCACCGCCCTTCCCTCCCCGTATATCCAAGAGCCAAACTTATTACTGCTAGAAGAAGAGACTCAACCATTGTCCTGCGCGGATCTAACCCTGCGCGAGGAGCAATCCCTGATGGTCAATCGCATGGCGGCGACGATTATTGCCCAATACGTGTACAACATGAGCATCCGCCGCCAATTGACGCAGATGTCTACCGCGTTCAATTTAGAGCCAACGGTGATGACACCTACTTTTATTACCGAAACGACTGTCACGGCCTGCTTCCCACCAGCGGCGGTAGCAGAGCCAGCGGCGGCCGTAGCGACTGCTACAACAATGGAGGATGACGATGAATGAAACTGAGCAAGGCCCATGGATACGGGACAGCTATATAGATGTAGATTTCGATGGTTTACGCGAAGGTGAACACCTCGTTCGTATCCCCTGCGCCCGTCATGTGGAGACGGATGAGCGGTTGGTGCTGTCGGAAATTATTCCCCGTCTGAATGAATTGGAGCGAAAGATTGCCAAGGGTAAGGCAGGGAATAACGGCCGCTTCGACACAGCTACACACGGCCGTTCGCACCGTATTCGCCAACTATTATATGCCGCTGGCATCGACTGGAATACAACGACGGCCAAATTAGCGGATTGCGACTGGGTGACAGAGAGCTACATCCATGAGCATGTCACCGCCGCCGACCCAGACTTCTTGGGGCTGGCTATTCAGCGGATGTTGGACGGCTTGCCGCCCCCGATTCCTGCAAGGGAGCGGCGACAGCGGGCGGCGTTGAAGCGGTATCCGCATATTCTTCAGTAAGAGGTATGTGTACATCAAGAAAATAATTTGAATTCAATAAATCAGACATATGTTCTACACGGAGGTACAATCCTATGATACAAACAGATAAACGAAACGGGCAGTTATGGCTTGCGCTGGGACTTCTTCTAGCTCTGCTGTTGCTGATGTTCGCCCAGAAAGTGACCCAACTGCCCTTTCCCAGCTTGGATATTGCGCCGAAAACGATCACCATTGACCCCAAATGTCCGACAGAAGGGCAGAAAGAAGTGATTGAGCGTAATATGAAATTATATGGAGCAGGCTTTGCTGAAGGGTACCAGAACGAGCTATTTGCCCAGAACCTTTTAGCCATGGCAAAAACACTTGGCTATCCTAATCCGACGATGCGAGAAATAAATGATGTGCTTCGCTTTTTGCGAAAAGCGTTGAAAGCGAACTGTAGAGGTGAGTAATGAAAGAAACAATTCAAAGCTGGTATGCGTGGCTGAAAGAGGCTGTGTCAACTGAGAAAGAAGAGTTGGAATCAGTCTACAGTGACGGCCGTCAATTATGGGCGACAGATGGGTATCGTCTTCACGTTCAACAAGTGGCGTTAGGAAAAAAGGGGACGGTGACGGTCAACGAAGAAGGGCTTTTTACGGTAGATGAAAATGGCACCATGCCAGATTTTGCTGCCACCCTGCCCTATTCTGAAGCAAAAATTTCCGTCGTAGTGGAGCGGGATAGGCTACTGCAAGCGTTAGCCGGACAGGACAAGCATGTCCGCTTAACGCTGTTCAATGATGATATAAGCGTAGAGTTGTCCAGTGCCGGAGCTTATGCTGTTATTATGCCCATTTATGGTTTGGATGAAGATGCGTTTTGGCAGCCAGAAATTGGGGAAGAGTGATACTGAAGCAAGAATAGCCTCCGTTGCCATAACGGCAACGGAGGCTATTCTTGCCTACATTTGGATGGATCGTTTTCCTAATCGTGTGGCTCGTCGTGCGTTTGAAGAATATCCCTGTGGCAGAGTGATGGCGGACAATCGTACCTTGCTCATTTGAAATTTGATCTACCAAACGAATACATTTATAATAGTTGTAGCAATCATTTGTATAACTATGTAAATAGAAGCGGGTGCTATGTTTATTGACCGCCGTGAAGAACTTTCCTTTTTAGATCGCTTACTTACTCGTCAGCAACCTGGACCAGGGCAGATGTTACTGCTGTATGGAAGAAGGCGGGTCGGCAAGACTAAACTCTTGAAATACTGGGCGCAGAAAAGTGGTGTTAGCTACACCTATTGGGTCGCGGATAAAGAGCCAGCCGCCTTGCAACGGCGTAGTTTTATGGCGATGATGCTGGGTATGCCAGAGGAGCAAGCGACAGCTTTTGACAGTTGGCCGGCGTTATGGCGTTGGCTGGCCCCCCGCTTGGCTGAAAAGCAGGAGAAGCAGATTCTTATTTTGGACGAACTCTCCTACGCTTCCGCCGCGGATCCTGCATTACTTTCTGCCTTGCAATACGCTTGGGATCATTATTTGCAAGAGTCTAATGTGGTTTTGGTTTTGTGTGGTTCACAGGTCACCACAATGGAAGCTATCATGCAGCACCAGTCGCCACTATTCGGCCGTTTTACAGGTCAATGGCATTTGCAACCGCTTCCTTTTTCAAGTTTATCTGAGTTTTTTCCAACATGGTCAGTTGAGGAACGGGTGGCGTTGTACGCCATTGTCGGCGGGATACCTGCCTATTTGCGTTGGCTGGACAAGTCGCTCACGCTTGTTGAAAATATAAAGCAGGTCATTCTTGCGCCAGGCAATATCTTCTTATCCGAACCAGAACTGTTGCTCCATGATGAGTTACGTGATTTATCTACCTATCGGGCGATATTGCGGGCGATCAGCAAGGGGCATCATACATTGAAGGCGATTAGCAATGATTGCCTTATCGGATCGTCAAGTTTGACCTTTCATTTGGCAAAGTTACAAGAGTTGCGACTGATAGAGCGGCGGTTGCCAGTGACGTTGACAACGGCACAGAAGCGTAAATCCAAAAGCGGCCGTTATCATCTGAGCGATCCTTTTTTTCGCTTTTATTTCCGTTTTCTATTTCCCCATCTGCGCTCTTTACTGTCACCAGAAGAGACAACAGCGCATATCAAAAGTGAATTACGCGCTTTTGTGGGCTACTCTTTTGAGAAATTGTCACAGGAGTGGGTGGTAAGTCAGACGCGGGCAGGAGAACTGCCTTTCCGAGCCGAAGCGGTTGGCAGCCATTGGAGCCGTCGGGTGCAGGTCGATGTTGTGGCTGTCAATCATCAGCGCAAGGAAATACTATTAGGCGAATGCAAATGGGGAGAGGGAAAAGTCAACCGTCAGGTGGTACGGGAGCTTATTGAGCAGAAAGGGGCGAAAGTGCGTCAGGATTTACCAAATGGTGAAGCGTGGACAGTTCACTATGCCGTATTTACACGGGCTGGTTTTACGGAACCAGCCGCAACCGAGTTGGCTGCTCGGCAAGGATTACTTGTTGATTTGGTTTTGCTTGACGCGGTGTTGGGCGGTTGATTTTCTAGTGGGGTAACGGCCGTTTTTATTACATAAGTATGTGCTGTTCAAGCATAGAATCGCGTTGTATACGGAGCAAGTAGTATACTTTATCCGTATATAACATAATTTTGCAGAGAAGAGATGAGGGAGCGACCTCTTTTTTTATCGCCAAAACAGAACGCATGTGCTATCATTCTGCCAGATCACTCACCCTCATAGGAGAATGCGTAATGGCAGAATTAACCCGACAAGAGGTAATCAAAATTATAGCGGTAGCTGGGTATCAGCGGGTCAATTTACATGGGGTGGACTTATCTGGTTTAGATTTGTCCTACCTAAATTTATCCAATGCCGATTTATGTTATGCAAATCTTGAGGGAGCCAATTTGCTTCACACAATGTTGTATGATTCTGCGCTGTTCAGCGCAAATTTGACGGGCGCGACGCTGGTAAAAGCTAATTTGGGGAATATGGATATGATTGGGGCAGATTTGACCGATGCAGATATGAGTCAGGCGAATCTAGAACGATCCGTACTCTGTGGTGCGACGCTTTGCGGGACAAATATGGAAGGGATTCTATATGATGA
>WFSA01000104.1 GCA_015486215.1 Anaerolineae bacterium
CACCCTAACCCTCCCCCTAAAGGGGGAGGGAACTTGCTCCCTCTCCCTTTGGGAGAGGGCTGGGGTGAGGGTAAAACGCCAAAGTTAAAAACGAGTGTTCCCTAAGGGAAGGTTCGTTTTTAACTTTGGACTTTCAGGTGACAGGCACTTGCGAAGCGCCTGTCACCTTGCCCACAGTTATTTACGAGTTTTCCCTAAGGATTAAATAAAACCCAAAACTTCCATCTGTCATTCCTCCATCTTCATGAGGAAATGACAACTTTGATAATTAAATAAATCCTCGTTCCTTAGAGAGACAACCCAGCAGATCGTCTCTACGGGACGGTTATTGTTCCTAGAATGTATCTGTCTCCTGATAGGTTGCCATTTTGGTCAAAAATATGCAACCGCCGTTTGCCGACCATTTCATATAGGCCGACCTCAATTAGATAATCGCCTGCGGGCAGGTCTGGGGGCAGTTCCATGCGATACGGATCGTAGACTTGTTGGCCGGGCAGCCATTTTGGCAGCCATAAATGGGTGGGAAATGCGCCGCCGAGCGGGGTGTAATCTAATGTATCAATGACGGGGCGGTTGGCTAAATCGATCAAATGGACAAAGACAGTGTAACTTTCGTCAGCGTAGGCCAAGCTTTCCCATTCCAAGATAATGTTGATCGTCTCACCCGCGTGCGCCGTTTGGGGAGCAAAGGGGACAGTTTGCCCCGCCACCGTCGCGCTGCGCAAGCCCGCTTGCTGCTTGAAATTTGCCAATAAATGATCGGTGGAAAGAGGGTGCGGCAATCCTGTCACCTGCAAAACGCCCAGCGGCAAATCAAGGTCAAGCACGCTGTCACTGCTCAAATTCTTTAACCCGACGGAGACAGGATAGTCGCCTGTGGGCAGATTATGGGGCAAGGGAAAATCGAACTGCTCAACGATTATCTCACCGGCCAGCCAATCAGGCGTGACCAGATGGCTGTCGGTGGTGAAGATATGCTCCATCTCCCCCACGCGCACGATGGGGACGAGATACTCAGTCGTGGTGACGGGGACGCGCATGGCAAGAATCAGGGGAACGATGTCGGCGGCGGTGACGGTCAAATGGGGCAGCGCGTACCCGACCACTTCAACCTGTGTCGGCGCAGGGGGGAGGGGATGGAGGTAGGACGGCAGTTCGTCGCTACCCGGCTCAACGACTTGGTAAAATGGGGGAAACGGCCGTAGCCGAAAGCCCGCATCAACCACATCACGCCGATAATTGCTCAAATAAACATCACCGCCGGGAAGAAAATCGAAGACGAATTCAACCCACGGCTTAGCCGCTGAGACAAACGCAAGCTGTACCCCATCTGGTACGCGCCCATCCACATACTCAGCATACCAGAGCGGGGTCATATTTTCCCAATCGTTGAGCAATGTCACATTTTCCACGCCGTCGAAGGTATCAAAAACGGCTTCAACATAAAGTTGTGCCTTATCGTATCGGCGCAATGAGATGACCGAGATGTTTCGTAAAAGTTGTATAGCTGGACCGAATAAGAAGAAAGGGAGTAACAAGCCGCCCAACCATAGCGTACTCCATTTTCCCCGCTCTTTTTGCAAAATGAATAGGTGTAACAGTCCTGTACCAGCCAACAAGCCGATGATGAGGAACAAGCCGAGCGCGTAAGCCATAATATCCTGCGCTTTGAGGCTGATGACAAAAGCGTAGAAGGTAGCGAAGGCCGACAGGTAGAGGGTGACGGGCTGGCGGGCTGTGCGCTTGTCGATATAGGGTAGAACCGCACCTAAAACGGCCAGAAAAATGACGGGCAAGCTGTATTGCAAGCGCAATAGCGACCAAAAAACGAGGGCGCGGCCGGGCTGTTCGGCAAGGGTGAAGTAGGGCAGGCTGCTGGTCAAGCCGCGAGCCAGCACATGGGTCAAAAAGCCGTCTATCGTGTTCATGGTGACGGGGCCGAATGGGGCAGATGGGCTTCGCAACGGATAATACAGCCAAACAGATAGGCCGAGCATGGCGACTGCAAACATTTTTAGGATGGTGCGGGGGGGGGTGAGGATGGACGGCCGTATAAGCAAAATAAACAGCGCATAAGCGGGAAATCCAAACACGGTCAGCGGGTGATGGCTCACTCCCAGCCCCGCCGAAAAGGCGAAGGCGTAGAGCCATTTGTCATCATTTGCCGCCCACCATTTGGTGAGAAAGAGTAAATTAGCGGCCAAAAAGGCGGCGGTGACGAGATGCGGGTTGGCGTGAATGGAGTGCTGCCAATAATCGCTGCCTAAACCGACGGTAAGGGCGGCGAAGATGGCGATCCCGGCGGTCAGTTCTTTATTTAATCGCTCTTGGGCGATGGTTTTGATAATTGTGTGGGTGATGACGGCCGTTCCCACTCCGACAAAAGCCGACAATAAATGAGACCGCCACGCTATCGTGCCAAACGGCACTATCATCTGGAACAGCTTGCCCAACAAGGTGAAAAACGCATATCCGGGCGGATGGGCGATGCCCAAAATATGGGACATCACGGTGTATTCGGTCGGGTCGCCGTAAATGGGAAACTGCGCCAGCGTGCTGACGTATAAGGCAAGCAGGAGGGCGAAGGGGAGGTAGAAAAGGGTGCGTTTACGCATAAGGAATAAAAAGAGTCGTGTTATGAATCGGACGCAGATTTTTAGGGTTTTTAGGTAAGGCCATTGTATCTTCTCAAAAAATTGGGGACAAGACTTGACAAATTTCATCAGCACTTTATTTTACACGAGTATCATTAGGAAAATTTGTCAAGTCTCCCCAGAATACTGAGAAGATACAGGCCATTTATGAAAAATAAGTATACGTTTGTCATGAATGGCCTAAAAGAGAATCGTAAATAGCGAGGGTTTCTTGGGCGGCGCGTGCCCAGTTAAATTTTTTAGCTTGTTGCAGGCCGAGCGTGCGACGACGGCCGTACTCTTCTTTGTCGGTGAGGAGGCGGTGGATAACGGCCGTCATCTCCTCAACATCCTCAGGGTCAAAATACGCCGCTGCCTCGCCGCCGACTTCTGGATGGCTGCCCGCGCTGCTGGCCGCAACAACTTGGCCGCTACCCATATGTTCCAAAATCGGCAAGCCAAACCCTTCGTACAAACTGGGCTGTACGCCTAAGCTGGCCGCAGCCAATACGATGGGCAAATCTTCATCAGGAATCCATCCCAACGGCAAAACGACATCGCTCAACCCCTCCGCCTCAATTTTAGCGAAGAAATCATCGTACAGCCATCCTTTCCCCCCCGCCAAAACGAGGGTGAGATCGGGAAAATCGTGGCGTAAGCGTTTGAGCGCGTCCAGCAAGCGGCTTAAATTTTTGCGCGGCTCAATGGTGCCAAGATGGATTAGGAACTGCTCTGGTAAATCATATCTTTGGCGCACTTCCATCATTTCTTCAAGTGATGGTGGTTGAAAGCGGGGTGCAGCCGCTT
Source organism: Anaerolineae bacterium (assembly GCA_015486215.1). Lineage (GTDB taxonomy): Bacteria > Chloroflexota > Anaerolineae > Promineifilales > Promineifilaceae > S016-13. The sequence goes on from WFSA01000104.1 coordinate 3,441, forward strand.
CGTAGACGATGTGAATTTTAGCGGGATCAATATCGTAATGCGTTACGATGTCCCGCTTGGTCGCCTCCGATACAGCGATGATCGCGTCGGCACGTTTGCAAAAGAGGGGCATCGCCATATTGAGATAATAATAGTTCAGTTTTTTATGGTATTCAGGATACAGCTTATAGATCAAATCGTGTACGGTCAGCACTGTCGGCACATTTCGTAAGGGCATGAGCAGATGCTCGGTGCTGTGGAACAAGACAGTATCGGGGACGAGTTTGTTGAAGGGGATATGCAGCCGTTGGGCGAGAAAAACGGCCGTCCGCCACAATTTATACCCCAAATGCACGCTTTTCTGCGCTGTGGACGGGGGGATTGATGAGGGAAAACGGCCGTTTTTCCCTTGATTATAAAACAGTCTGAATCGGTCGGGGCCAATAGCGAGCAACGCTTGCGCTATACATTCGCTGTACCGCCCCAGTCCCGCGCGATTATGCACGGCGGCAGAAATATCTATGTAAATTGGGCGGAGCGGCGGGGTTTCGTTCATGCAGAAAGTATAGCATACATAGGGAGGGGGTATGAAACGGCCGTTTGTCCTTTTTCTATCCGCGTTCAATTTCACCATCCATTTGTATCTTCTCAGTATTCTGGGGAGACTTGACAAATTTTCCTAACGATACTCGTGTAAAATAAAGTGCTGATGAAATTTGTCAAGTCTTGTCCACGATTTATTGAGAAGATACAAATAATTGATAGGGAATAAGACTTTATTAACTTACCCGTTTTACCGATATTTGAGTTTTGTCGTCCCCCACCCTAAACCTCCCCCGAAGGGGGAGGGAACTTGCTCCCTCTCCCTTTGGGAGA
>WFSA01000105.1 GCA_015486215.1 Anaerolineae bacterium
ACGGGACGCAATGGGGGACGAGATAACGCGGAATGGAAGTTATGTGTTTATAACAGGGTTATGGCCGCGTTATCCCGCCCCTACGGGCGGGTGGTTATGGGTGATAATCCATTTTTTCCAACTTTATTCCGCGTCGTCTCGCCCTGCGTACATTACGGGACGCAATGGGGGACGAGATAACGCGGAATGGAAGTTATGTGTTTATAACAGGGTTATGGCCGCGTTATCCCGCCCCTACGGGCGGGTGGTTATGGGTGATAATCCATTTTTTCCAACAGATTGTCTAAATTTTCCCGATCTTCTGCCCAGCGTGCTGGGTTATTCTTGATATATTGTCGGATCGCATTTAACTCTCTTTCGTTCCGTATGACCCGATCCCAATAGCCGCGCTGCCACACCTTTGCCCCTGTTGTCCCACGTAAATTATTTACTCTTCTTGTTACCAAACTTTTATATGTCGCAACCAAACGACCTAATTTACCTGATTCTACATTACGAAACTGTGGGTTTTCAGATAATTGAACCAAATCATCATTTTGAATGCGTTCTCGAATTTCCACAATGCCATGTTTATGATTGGGCATCACAATGAATTCGTCTAGGTCAATATGTTGATTTTTGGGTTGGTTAGGCAAATTTTGCCATGCGAATGTTGCTATATCGTGAAATTGCTCGTTTTCAAATAAATTAATGCGTTGGTATGTGCAAATGGTGACAAAATAATAGGCAGGTGTTCCATAATCCCAACTTTGCCAGCGGATGGAGCGACGATGATGCCTGTATGGGTCATATTGGTAGGTCATGTAATTATTTTACCAGAAAATCTGTAGGGGCGGGACAGGCGGGTTGATACTTTTGTTAATCACCAACGCCTTGTTCCTGCCTGTCTCGCCCTGTTTGTGTGGGTGGGGTGGTGGGGCGAGATAACGCGGATGGGGGTGTTGGCGCGGGGCGGAGGTGTTGGCCGCGTTATCCCGCCCCTACATGATTTGGTGGGAGCGCACGTCTATTTTACCTGTGACGGCGGCTGAGATAACGGCCGTTCGATACTCTTCAAGTTTTTTCACAGCTTTTTTAATTGAATTTGAGAGTAAATCTAATTTACTGATTTCTGTTTTGAGATGATCGACAATTGATTTTTGTTCTTCTATTGGTGGAATTGGCATAGATGTGTTTGCAATGTATTCATGTTCTAAACTTTCAACAGTTGCCCCTTCCTTGCGCCACAAGGTTAGCAACGGCGGTTGATTCCCACGAATTATCAGTGCGAGGTATTCATGATCAAGTTCTTTATTTAGAACAAGTGCTTTCATGTCTTGATTAAGTGACACACTCACAGTATTTATCGAAACAGGTATTGTGTGTTTAAGAATCCCAGAACGAACTACAAGGAGAACGGTATTAGGTGGAACAAGTCGAGATGCAGAGTTTTCTAAGGCTTCATTGGTTATATGATCTTGTGTGTCAATAATATAATCCCACTTCATATCTTTTGGAGAAACCCATGGGATATTCCCATCCCAATAAAGTTCATTTTCTTTTGAGGGCGTACCTCCGCCAAAGAATTTTGTTAAAAATTTTAACCGTTTCACATCCCAATGAGCGGGAATATCGCCGAGCCAGGGGATGTTGGAGGGTTTGATAACGGCCGTTTCATCAATTCCTTTGGTGACAGCATGGCTAATAAGCGCAGTACGCTTTTCCTGCAACCGCGCGATCAACGCCCGCTTCTTGGCAATCAACGCATCAATCCGCCCCGTCTCCACCTCCAAAAACGCCACAATCGCCCGTTGCTCTTCAATTGGAGCCATGATAAGAGGAAGGGCATTAAACTTTTCAACCGTAAGATGAGCAATGGTTGCTTTATTGCAAACTAGATCAATATATCCTGCTTCTTTAAGCAAATATATCCAATAGTAGAGAAACTTATTAAGCGTCCCCTTTCTTCCGCGTACTCGGTGAACAGCATTCTGGATGTAGCAATTTTCCAATTGCCCTTCCCAAATAGCGGCACGTCCAACGTCGCCACCTTCGCTAACTATCAAGTCGCCTGCGGTCAGAGAATACATCTCTTTCTCGCGTGGAGAGAACCACATTTTGTTAATGCCTGCGATATGTATACCTTCCCATGAGACATTCGCTGCGCGTAAATAAAATTCGTGCGTATCATATGCTGTGGCAGGATCGTTACGCAACATTTTACCCAAACGAACATCATAGTACCATTTGAGTTGCGTTGTCTCCCAATGAGCAGGGATTTCGCCAAAACTCTCCAAATTAGATGATTTCATATCTTGATAAGTTTGCAAACTCATTCTGCCGCTCCCGACGTGCCAATTTGGGAAAGCAACTGCATGATGTCTTGCTCTAGCTCACGAATATCAGCTTCAATCTCGGCCAACGGGCGCGGCGGGGTGTATTCGTAAAAGTAGCGGTTGAAGTTGATTTCGTAGCCCACCTTGCCCACCTTGGAATCCTTTTCATCGACAAAACTGGTGTCAATGAACGCATCGTCCACATGGGGGCGCACTTCGCGCTTAAAATAGCTCCATACATCTTCCGTCAGCGGCACTTTCTCATCCAACCATGAATCGCCTACCGTGTAAGCGGCGGCGGGCGCATTGGGCGTTAGTGGAATCGCCTCATAATCACGCAGGCTGTTATCTGGCTCTGGCTTGCCCTTTTTGTTCATGCACATTTTGGCGGTCTCATCTTTTTCGCCCAACGCGGCCACAATCGCTTTACTGATTGTCGCCGTCAGCTTCACCCCCTGCGCTTTGGCCGCTTGCCTGAGCAACTGCAAAAAGACGGCGCGGTCTTTGATCAATTCGTCTGGCAATGTCGCCAACATCGCCCGAATCTGCACTTGTAATGCCCGTCCCGCCGCTTCCTCTTGGGCAATCAATGCTTTGTCTTTCTTCTTCTTGCTCTTGGCTAAGTTGATAAAGCCGCGTTCCTCCTCCAGTCGTGCCAACCGTTCGTCGCTGGCTTGAAAATTAAGGCGCAAAGGGCGGTCGATGCGTACTTTGCGGAAGCCAAAGAAATGGTTGTCGTAAAGGCGACAATCCCCTCCGTCGGTAAACGCTTTGTATAGTTCAGCAATTGTTGTGATTTGGTCACTGTTGATTTCGTGCCGTTTGCTGCCCAAGCTCTTCTTCATCTTTTGGTAGAAGCTGGCGGCGTTGATCAGTTGGATTTTACCCTTGCGTGCCGCGCTTTTCTGGTTGGTCAGCACCCAAATGTAAGTGTTGATGCCCGTGTTGTAAAAAAGCTGGTCAGGCAAAGCGACGATACCTTCGAGCCAATCATTCTCGATAATCCAGCGGCGTATTTCGCTTTCGCCGCTGCCTGCGTCGCCCGTGAACAGCGGCGAGCCGTTGAAAATGATGGCAATGCGGGTCGGTTTGTCATCCCTGTGCCGTTTGCTGAGGATGTGTTGCAAAAACAAGAGTGCGCCATCGTTGATGCGGGGGAGGCCTGCACTGAAACGGCCGTTTTCCCCCATCGTGTTGTGTTCACGCTTAATCAGCCATTCCACCTTTTTCCAAGACACGCCAAAGGGCGGATTGGAAAGCATGTAATCAAATGGCGGGGCAAGGCGGTCTGGTTTCTCCTTGTAGCCATCATCGGTGAAACTATTGCCGTAATAAATGCGATCTGGCTCTTCACCTTTGAGCAGCAGGTCTGATTTGGCGACGGCAAAGGCGGTGGGATTCAGCTCTTGCCCGTAAAGCATCACCGTTTTTGAGAGTTGCGGCCACTTCGCTTCGCCATGTTTATTGAGAATATGATTTTTGGCTTCGGTCAACATGCCGCCAGTGCCACAAGCGGGATCATAAAAAGTGCGGATGATGCTAGGGTCGGTCAAGATGGGATCGCCTTCGTTGAACAGGAGTTCCACCATCAGGCGGATGACTTCGCGGGGGGTAAAATGTTCGCCAGCGGTTTCGTTGTATTGCTCACTGAATTTGCGGATGAGTTCCTCAAAAATGTATCCCATTTGCAGGTTAGAAACACGGTCGGGATGCAAATCTACTTTTTTAAATTCACGCATCACAAGAACGAGCAGTTGCGACGCTTGCAGACGGTTTACCTGACGGCGAAAGTCAAATTTTTCGATGATGTCTTGCACTTGGGGGCTGTAGCCGTTGAGGTAGTTGATGAAATTATGGGCAATGTCGTCTTCGGCTTCAAGGAGTTTGTTCCAATCAAAGGGGGATGTGTTGTAGACGTGGCTGTTGCCTGCCGCGCTTTTGAGCAAATCGTCCATACCATCAAGTTTACCGTGATATTTGTTGTACACATCGCGGACGGCGGCACGGGTGGGGCGCATGGCTAAATCGAGCCGATAAAAGACGGTGAGCGGCAGGATAACGTCAACGTATTCGCGCGGTCTATAATCACCGCGCAACAGGTCGGCGATGTTCCAGATGAGGTCGGTGGTTTGGCGAAAATTTTTCACAGGGTATTCCTTAAATTGGTTAGGTTGTTGTACAAAAACGGATCATTCGTTTGAATTGAGATTGGTAAGGGGGTAAACGGCCGTTTATAATCAGCACCCGCTGAAATAGGTCAGGGGTTGCGTTTAGTGTACCAAAATCCCCCTCGAACGCGTAGGGTTTGTGGACACAAACATAGTTGAGCAACGGCCGTTTTGTTTTAGGTTGCTTGGAGTTATGCGTAAATCCCATTACATAGGAGTGCCGACCAGTGGGTACTCTGCCCATTTACCTGTACACTATCTATATGAACCAAAGAACGTTTTTCCAGAACAAACATATTCCAAACTCCATCATCGCCCATTTCCGTTGGTTATCGGTAGGGATTGGCATTAAGCGGTGGCTATTGCTTTTGGGCGCGGGAGCTTTCTTTGTCGGCATTGGGATCGCCTATGTGGTCAATTGGCTGTATCAAGCCGATTTGATGCCTGCGTTTTTGTACAAAACGGCCGTTTGGCAGCCCGTCCTCATTATATTCTTAACCGGCGGCGGGATGATCTTATTCGCCATATGGCGGATAGGGTTGAATTTAGTCGCCCCTTTTCGCAACGCCGATCAATCGGTCGTCAGCTCGCTGATTGATCATAGCCGGCAAGGGCGGGGGGTGCGGATCGTCGCTATCGGCGGCGGGACGGGGATGCCCAGCTTATTACGCGGTTTTGTCGAGCATACGCGCAATATAACGGCCGTTATCACCGTTGCCGACGATGGCGGCAGCAGCGGCCGCCTGCGTCAAGAGCTTGGCGTATTGCCCCCTGGCGATTTCCGCAACAATATCGCCGCCCTCTCTCGTGACGAAGCGTTGATGACTAGTTTACTGCAATACCGTTTCGGCGGGCAGGATGGGGCGTTGCGAGGTCATGCATTTGGCAACCTGCTCTTAGCCGCGCTGTCAGACATTGCCGGCAGTTTTGATGAGGGGCTGATCGCGGCCGAACGGGTGCTGGCGATGCGGGGAAAGGTGCTGCCTTCGACATTAACGGCCGTCACCCTCACCGCCGATATTGAGACAGATAATGAGGACGGCACGATCTCTATGCAGCATGTCGTCGGCGAATCTTCTATTCCTAAAGTAAACGGCCGTATACGCCAAGTCACCCTCGATCCACCCGATGCCCGCGCCTACCCGCCCGCTATCCAAGCGATTTTAGGAGCCGACATTGTGGTGATGGGGCCGGGCAGTCTGTATACCAGCATTTTGCCCAATCTCATCGTGCCAGAAATCACCCAAGCGTTACAACGCACGCGGGCATTAAAGGTGTACGTCTGCAATATCGCCACCCAGCCGGGGGAGACGGACAAGTACACGGCGGCCGATCATGCGGCGGCAATCATCGCCCACACATCGCCCGACTGTATCGATCTGGTGCTGGCAAATAATAATTTTCCTGACTCTTTTCCCGCGGGCAGAAAATCGGAATTGGTACGGGGGGATGCGGTGGAAAACGGCCGTTTGATCACCGCCGATTTAGTAGATGAAGAAAAACCATGGCGGCACGACAGCACAAAAGTTGCCGCCGCCATTCTAGCATTGTGAAAAAGTAGAGCGCAGATGACGCAAATTTTCAGGATAAATGCAGATTTCGTCCCTACTCAGCCATTGTCCAAATTAATCACAAAGACACGAAGAACACGAATTTTTTTAAGATTTTCTTTGTGATCTTTGCTTCTTTGTGGTGAAATAGTATCTTCTCAACAAATCGTGGGCAAGAGTTGATAAATTTCATCAGCACTTTATTTTACACGAGTATCAGTAGGAAAATTTGTCAAGTCTCCCCAGAATACTAAGAAGATACCGGGAATCCATGATTTCCCAGACTGTGGATTCCAGCCTTCGCAGAGCCTGCCCTCATGAAGATGGGGGAATGACAATTTGAAGTTCTGCAAGTTATTAAATTCTCGCTCCTAAAGTAGAGAGATGTCCCATCAAATAGGATGAGGTGAATAAAATGACAGTACAACAACGAACATGGAATGAAGATTCGGCCGAAGTGTGGCAATTGTTCAAAGAGACAGATGCACGGTTCAAAGCAACAGACGCACGGTTCAAAGCAACAGACGCACGGTTCAAAGCAACAGACGCGCAATTCAGGGCAACAGATGCGCGGTTGGATGCACGGTTCAAGGAAACTGATGAGCAATTCAAGGCGACCGACGAACGCTTCAAGCAGACCGATCGGCAGATAAAAGAGTTGTCTGCGCTGTTTACCGATCAATGGGGAAAGATGGTTGAGGCATTGGTGGAGCCAAGTGCGCTTCAACTTTTTCAAGATCGGGGTATAGATGTGCATTACACATACCGACGGGTGGAAGCTCAATTAAACGGCCGTCAGATGGAATTAGATTTGCTATTAGAAAATAGTGATGAAGTTGTGGTCATTGAGGTCAAAAGCAATTTGCGGGTTGGCGACGTTAATGAATTTTTAGAGACATTAACCATTTTCCCAGAATTTTTTCCGCGTTACCGCGAGTATAAAATATATGGCGGCGTAGCTGGGCTGATGTTTTCCGAAGAATCGAACAAATACGCTTACCGAAAAGGATTATTTGTATTAAGTGCAACAGGAGATGGGATAGCGCAAATCCAAAACGATATGACGTTTCATCCTAAAAATTTTGCACATGATTGATATGTAATAAAGGTATCTTCTCAGTAAATCGTGGACAAGACTTGACAAATTTCATCAGCAGGAAAATTTGTCAAGTCTCCCCAGAATACTGAGAAGATACTAATAAAGTTATGCAAAAGAACGCATACAATAAATAATTGAATTCCAGATCGCCCGTCGGCAGCTAACAACTGATGACGGGCGATTTGTTTATATACAGGAAAATAAAACTAAAAAAAGGAGAAAAACGTGAAATTTCAACTAAATGGGCAAGAAAAAGAGTATACAGGTGATGGTAATTTGACATTGCTGAAATATCTGCGTGAGCATGAAGGAGTGACAACAGTCAAAGATGGTTGCTCTGGACAAGCGTCTTGCGGGGCGTGTACGGTGGATGTGGATGGCAGAGCGAGATTATCATGCACGACGAAGATGAGCAAGATGGATGGTGTGGAGATCATTACCACCGACGGACTGAGCGAGTATCGGCAAGAGGTATATGCCAATGCGTTTGTGGAAAAAGGGGGAGTGCAATGCGGCTTCTGCATTCCCGGCATCGTCATGCGGGCTGACGTATTGATCAATGATAATAGCGAACCAACAGAAGCAGACATCGTGAAGGCGTTGAATCCCCATCTTTGCCGCTGTACAGGGTATAAAAAGATTGTGGAATCTATCAACTATGCAGCTGAAGCGATTCGGAACGATAGGCGGATTGAGAAGCCGGCGAGCAACGGCCGTGTCGGCACGCGCACCCCCAAATATGATTCTCAAGACCTCGTTCTCGGCTTCCATAAATACACCGATGATATTCGGCTGGAAAGTATGAAGCATGGCGCATTGCGTTATACCGATCATCCCCGCGCAAAATTGTTGGCGATGGACATTAGCGCGGCCGAGTCGGTTGAAGGTGTGATCCGTGTTGTGACGGCGGCCGATGTACCCGGAGATCGCACGATTGGCCTCATCAAACAAGATTGGCCGGTAATGATCGCTGTTGGGGAGACGAGTAATTATGTTGGTGATGTCATCGCCTCTGTTGTGGCAGAGACGGAAGCCATCGCCCGTGAAGCAGCGGCATTGATTACGGCCGAGTATGAAGTGTACGCGCCATTGACCAGTATGCACGACGCGCTGAAAGCAGATGCGCCCACCCTACATGGGGATATTAACGGCGTTGTTGGCAATGTGCTGGCAAAAACGGTGACTGGACGCGGTGATCTTGCCCAAGCGAAGGCAGAATCGGCGTTTACAGCGCAAGGCGTTTTTGAGACGCAGCGGATCGAACATGCGTATATGGAGACTGAGACATGCGTAGCTCAATTAGCGGGCAATGGGGTTGAACTGTTCTCGCAAGGGCAGGGCATCTATGAAGATCGTATCCAAGTTGCCAAACTATTGGGCTTGCCGCAAGATCGGGTGCGGGTGACGCTGGTGCCGAACGGCGGCGGTTTTGGCGGCAAGGAAGATTTGACCGTACAAGGACATGCCGCCTTGATGACGACGCTCATCGGCAACCCCGTGCGGGTGCATTTGACCCGTGATGAATCTATTCTGATGTCACCAAAACGGCATCCGATTTGGATGGAATATCATATTGGTTGTGATGCCAACGGGATGCTGACCTATGTGCAGGCCAAATTCTTAGGCGACACGGGCGCGTATGCGTCGGTGGGGATGAAGGTGTTGGAGCGGGCGGCTGGTCACTCGACAGGGGCGTACAATGTGCCTGTGACTGATATTGAGGCAACAGCCGTTTACACCAACAATGCCCCCTGCGGCGCGATGCGCGGCTTCGGCGTGAACCAAGCGATTTTTGGGCTGGAAAGTTTGATAGACGATCTGTGCGAACAAGGCGGCTTTGACCGTTGGCAATTCCGCTACGATAACGCGTTGGTGAATGGGGATATGACAGCGACAGGGCAAGTGATCGAAGGCGGCGCGGGCGCAAGAGAGACGCTACTGGCGATCAAAGATGCGTTTTATGCGGCCAAATATGCAGGGTTAGCGTGCGGGTTGAAAAATACAGGCATCGGCAACGGTATGCCCGACTTTGCCAAAGTGACGATCACCGTTGCCGCCGAAGATGAGGTCATTCTTGACCACAGCTGGACAGAGATGGGGCAGGGCGTGCATACGATGGCGTTGCAAGCGTTATGTGAGGAGACGGGGATCGATCCCGCCATCGTTACTGTGCGGGCGGATACGCTCGCCGATCAAGATGGTGGCATGACGACCGCTTCGCGCGGCACATCGCTGGTCGGCAACGGCACGATTGCGGCGGCGCAAAAGCTGGCAGCCGATTTGGAAAATAGCACGCTGGCCGCTCTCGTTGGCAAGGTGTACAAGGGTGAGTGGCGCGTTGAATGGACGACGAAACCGGGCGCAGATGTGGAGAAGGTGTACACCCATTATTCGTATAGTTATGCGACGCAGTTGGTGACGCTGGATGATGACGGCCGAATCGAAAAAATCACGGCCGCGCATGATGCGGGGCGTATCTTTAATCCAACCCTGTTTGAGGGGCAGTTAGAGGGGTCGCTGCATATGGGATTGGGGTATGCGATCAGCGAGAAGATGGAGTGGATTGACGGCCGTCCAGCCCATACAAATTTACGCAAACTCGGTATCCTTCGCGCACGCGAAACGCCAGAATTGGAGATTATCGGCGTGGAAGTGGCCGATCCTTACGGCCCTTATGGGGCTAAAGGTGTCGGCGAAATCGGCCTTGTGCCGACAGCGGGCGCGGTGGCGAATGCGTTCTATCAATTTGACGGTGTGCGCCGCCGCAAATTGCCGATGGGCGTGATCAAGAAGTAGTGAGCAGCTAGAGGATGGAGCTAGTATAGCTTGGCGGAAGTTCTTAGATGATATACGCTGCCTGTATCGGGAATCGGAATTCCCGATACCTATCTGGTGGAGCGTTGCGGGAATTCCGATTCCCGCAACAAATAACAATTTGACGGTGTGCGCCGCCGCAAATTGCCGATGGGCGTGATCAAGAAGTAGTGAGCAGCTAGAGGATGGAGCTAGTACACACTGGCGGAAGTTCTCCGGCAATTATCGTAGGTCAATTTTGTAAAATTGACCGTGCAATTTTACAAAATTGCACTATAGAAAACCCCGAAGAAGGTAGGCCAAGCTATACTAGAGTGAGTGAGGCGTTCAACTTTACATAAAGGTTGAACGCCTTTTTTTGTGCGGGCGGAGACTGTTTTGCGAAAGTTAGAGGGATTCTTGGTTTTTGGCAGATTTATAACGCACTGTGTTATAATTTAGTTTATGACGCTATGCGTCATGGATTTTGGCGTTGTATGGAGGCGGTATGGACAAAAACAGGCAAGACAGGGATACATTCGACTTTGTGGTGATTGGGTCTGGCTTTGGCGGCAGCGTGTCGGCGATGCGGCTGGCGGAGAAGGGGTACAAAACGGCCGTTCTTGAGCGCGGCAAACGGTACAGTGCGGATGATTTTCCCAAGACAAATTGGAATATCCCCAAATTTATCTGGGCACCAGCCGCGCGATGTTTCGGCATTATGGGCATCAATTTGATGGATGATATTTGGATTTTGAACGGCAGCGGCGTGGGCGGCGGCAGTCTTGTGTATGCCAGCACCCATATCAAACCAAAACGGCCGTTTTACCAAGCGGAAGAGTGGCGCGACTTAGCCGACTGGGAGACCGATCTCGCTCCCCATTTTGAGACCGCCAGCCGCATGTTGGGCGTGAACGAAAATCCTAATTTATGGCCGGCCGACATCGCTCTGCGTGACATCGCTGATGATTTGGGGATGGGCGGCACCTTCACCCATACCCCCGTCGCTATCTATTTTGGCACGCCCAATGTGACCGTGCCAGACCCGTATTTTGGCGGCGAAGGGCCGGATCGGGCGGGCTGTCAGCAATGCGGCGGCTGTATGGTCGGCTGTCAGCATAATGCGAAAAATACATTGGATAAAAATTACCTCTATTTTGCCGAAAAATGGGGCGCAGAGGTGCGGGCGGAGTCGAATGTGGCGGGGATACGGCCGTTATACGGCGCACAACCCGACAATGCCCGTTATGAAATCACCTACGAGCGCATCACCGATTGGGGGGTGAAGCGGCGCAACACGATTCGCACGACCAATGTTGTCGTTGCTGCTGGCGTGCTTGGCACGGTAGATTTGCTCCTGAAATGCCGAGATGAGGCGGGCGCGCTGCCCCATCTCTCCCCTAGATTGGGCGAAAGGGTACGCAGTAACAGCGAAGCTCTCGTCGGCGTGACAGCGAAGGGGAGCGGCGAAAATTACGCGCAGGGGGTCGCCATCACCTCCCATTTTTGGATTGATGAGGTGACGAGCGTGGAGCCTGTGCGCTATCCCATCGGCTCATCGTTGATGCGAAATTTGATGTTTCCGATGATCGACTTGGGCAAGAGCAAATGGGATCGATTGAAAGCGGTGATTGTTTCGACGATTAAACGGCCGTCTGATTTTCTCACCGTGCGCGTTTTTTCTGAATGGGCGCGAAAGAATACGGTGTTGCTGGTGATGCAGACCGAAGATAATCGGATGAAGTTCAAACGCGGGCGCGGCTTGTGGACGCTTTTCAAGCGCGGCTTGCGGACGGAGCGCGATCCTGACCAGCCGATCCCCGCTGTCGTTGATGCGGGGCGGGAAGTGTTGACTCGTTTTGCTGACAAGGTGGATGGCGTGCCGTGGATCGGGCTGAATGAACTCATCGGTAAGCCGAATACGGCGCATATTTTGGGCGGCTGTGCCATCGCGGCCGATGTCGAGCATGGGGTTGTGGATACAAATCAGGAGGTGTTTGGCTATCGGGGATTATATGTGGCTGACGGCTCTGTCATCCCCGCCAATTTGGGCGTGAATCCGAGCTTGACGATTACGGCGATGACGGAGCTGGCGATGAGTAAAATTGGGGAGCGGGGCGGCGAAGTGGAGCCGTTGGTTGCGCCTGATGGGTATTCGCGGGAGGCGGTTTTGGCGCGGGATCGGGTGGAGCGGGTGAAGCCATTTGTGATTGCGGCGTTTTTGATGATGGTTTTGGCACTGTTTTTAGGGCGGAAAAGTAATGAATAATGAACAATTAATAATGAATAATGAATTGGTGTTTGTGAATCCAGCGACGGGTGAGCAGTTTGGTAGCGTGGTGGTGGCGAGCGAGATGGATGTGCGGATTGCGCGGGCGGATATGGGGGCGGCGGCGCAGACGTGGCGCAAAAAATCGGTCAAGGAACGGGTGCGGATTTTGCGCCGGTTGCAGGCGGTCATCATTGATGCGGTGGATGAGATAACGGCCGTTATCAATCAAGACACGGGCAAAAGCCGTCAAGACGGCATTATCGAAGTGACGATGACGGTGGATCGATTGCATCAATATTATAAAAATGCGGGCAAATGGTTGAAACGGAAGCGCGTGCCGCCCGGCCTGTACATTTTTAAATCGTATTATGCTGAACCGCATCCCTTTGGCGCGGTGGCGGTGTTGGGACCGTGGAATTATCCGTTTGATTTGACGATGACTCCCGTCTGTTCGGCGTTGCTGGCGGGGAATACGGTGCTGTTGAAGCCGTCGGAAGTTACGTCGGCGGTGGGGGTGTTGATTGAGGAGTTGATCGGGCGCGTGCCTGAGTTACGGCCGTTTGTGCGTGTTTTGCATGGGGATGGGCGCGTCGGCGAGGCGTTGGTTGCCAGCAAGCCAGACCTCATCTTCCTGACAGGATCGACAGCGACGGGATTAAAAATCGCCCAAGAAGCGGCCAAAACATTGACCCCATTTCTGTACGAACTCGGCGGCAAAGACCCGATGCTGGTGTTGGAAAAGGCGGACATCGCGGCGGCGGCAAAGTGGGGGACATGGGGCGCGTTTTATAATACTGGGCAGACGTGCATGGGTATTGAGCGCGTTTATGTGGAGGATGCGGTGTATAAACCGTTTGTGCGGGCAGCCATCGCTGAGGCGAAGATGTTGAAACAGGGGTATTCGGCTGAACGGAGCAATAAACTCAATATGGGGCCGCTCACTTTTGAACGCCAGCTAACCATCGTGCAAGAGCATCTGGATGATGCGGTGGCGAAGGGGGCGCGGATTGTGTTAGGCGGTAAGCATGACGGGCTGTTTATGGAGCCGACCATCATCGTCGATGTGGATCACAGCATGAAATTGATGTACGAAGAGACATTTGGCCCGCTCATGCCGATTATGCGCGTGCGTGATGAGGCGGAGGCTCTACGGCTGGCGAATGACAGCGAGTTTGGCCTGAGCGCGTGCGTCTGGAGCGACGATATGCGGCAGGCGAAGCGGGTGGCGCATCGGCTGGATGTGGGATCGGTCAATATCAATGATACTGTCGCCCATTATCCGGTCTCGCTGCTGCCATTTGGCGGTGTGAAAAAGTCGGGCAATGCGCGGACGCATGGGAAGGATGAGGTGATTCAGTTCACGCAGCTGCGCTCGTATGCGGTCGGTAAGCCGCCGTTTTCGTTTGATATTGCCACACAGATGCGGGAGCCGGGACGGTATCGGCTGGGCAAGGCGATTGTGCAAACTGTCTTTGGGGTGACGACGGAGCAGAAGGTACGGCCTGCGCGGGAATTTGCGAAGGAGAATCGGGAGGCGGTGCGTCTTGGGGCGATGGGGATTGCGGGGTTGACGGCCGTTTTTCTGGGGTGGATGTTGCGGAAGAGATGAAAAGAAGCAGTCAGCATGCAACTGAAAACGGGAGCCGTCTGCAATAGGCGGTTCTTTTTTATGCAAAAGCAGGGTGCAGCGAACTGGTTATAGGGAGTTCGTCATAAAAACGGCCGTCTAACTCTCGCCCATTCTTCTTTTTTTGCACCCCGCCCCACTGTTTGAAGAAGAAGGGAACACGTCCCAAGAAACATTGATCCCGAATATCAATCACCCACTCTTTTTTAATAGGACGTGCGCCTGGCCCTGATTCACCGCCAACGATAGCCCAATCAATACTTGTTAAATTCATATTTGGCAACGGCCCCAGCAACGGCTCCAGTGATAAAAATTTGATTTTTGCGCCCGTTGCCCGTAAATGATCAATACGGTATAAGTATGCGGATGTTTCCACGCTAACGCCCATCCAGACATTATCAGGCCATTCGATCTCATCGCTCAGTTCCATTAATCGTTGTGACCGTTTGGTCAGCACCTGAAATTGATGCCATGAGGCACGTCTCATTACATCAAAAACGCGCAGGATGTATTCCAATGGCACATCTTGATGGAAGAGGTCGCTCATGGAGTTGACGAAGATTTGTTGGGGTTTTTTCCATTGTAACGGCCGTTCCAGCATATGCTCATGCAACGTCAATTCAAATCCATTGACGTAATTGGCTTGTCCCATTGCCCTCAATCGCTTTGCCATCCGCTCAGCATAACAATGTTTACAGCCAGGGCTTACTTTTGTACAGCCTGTAATAGGATTCCAAGTTGATTCTGTCCATTCGATTTTTGAGATAGCCATAGTATGTACCTTTTATTTGACATAATTTCAGGAAATTATAGCACACTTGTTCTCCTTTTGTGTTATTGCTAATCAAAATTTAAAGAGAGATGGTTGTAGTTTCTTCATTCTTTGTTTTTTACTTAAATTCAGCTTTGGAAATATTCCTTGAGCCTCGTCTGATTCTAATTGAAGAAAGTCTATGCTTTTATAATCTTTGAAGATGTCCGAATTACTAGCCAGTAAAAATGTCCATTTATGACTATCCCAAGATATTGGTTTACGGATTAACCAGTGTCCTTTATCAAGGGATGCCATATAATCAGATAATAATTTATTTGTATATTGATACTCCCTTTTCAAATTTGTAGTGGACAGGTAGATGAGAATTTCCATACGAGGGCGATTCTCAGCAATATATTGCAAAGTGTCAAAATCGGGTGTATTGCCAGATGGGTCAACAAAGGCCAGTCCTAATTCTTTCCTATTTACACGAGTCAATATGTTAGGGATAGTTTGTTCATAACTACCTAAATGAAAGTGAGTCTTGTTAGTAACCTGCCAATGGTTGTTGTGTGCTAAATCATGTATTTTGTTTCTCAACTCACGCAAGTTTTTATTATTTTTTTCAATTAGGTCTGCACGATATGCTTTTTTGAACTTATCAGATTCCGCTTGCTTTATGAAAACGAGTGGACTGCCTTGCAGACCTGTCGGTGATGTACCTTTTCCTGCTGTTAAATCAATATACCGATATTGCTGTTGGAAATATGGGTTTTTATTTAAGACTGCCTGTGTGACAGCCAAGTGCATCCCAAAAATCTTGGCTAAATGATTGATTTTAAGTGGCGTTAATTCACCTTCTCCGACTCCATTGGTTATTGGCATTTTGTTTGCCCCTTAAATTGATTGATGCGCTTATGTTATTTGACATAAATTATGGAAACCGTATTCTACTGTAAAGCAATACTTCACACCAACGCATCCCGCAGAACGGCCGTTTTTCCAATAATACCTCGACACCTGTCTAGGGCAATCACATGAATGAGAATTTGATAAGTAGTGCAGATTGGTTCACTCTGGCAAAGTGAACCAATCTATAATTCCAAAGTTATTTGCGAGCCTTCCCTACATTCTAAATGTTCCGTACCGCCCCTTTGGGAACGGCGCGTTTAGTGCGGCTGAGAACGCTAAGGCTAAGGCCATTCGTGTTTGAGCTGGGTCAAGAATTCCGT
This sequence comes from Anaerolineae bacterium, assembly GCA_015486215.1. Classification (GTDB taxonomy): domain Bacteria; phylum Chloroflexota; class Anaerolineae; order Promineifilales; family Promineifilaceae; genus S016-13. The sequence continues at coordinate 15,811 of WFSA01000105.1, forward strand.
CATCCCATAGGCGGGCAGTGGCGTAATAGGGGGAGCTTTCGCGGGCGTATTTTTCTAAGACTGGCCGCTTAAAGTCTGCTTCGGCTTTGGCGATCTGCTCGGGGGATGGGTTCTCCATGCCCGCCAATGCCCGTCGCTGCCCGACCGTCCATAATGTGCCAGCGGCCGCGTCGCCGCTCATCACGCTGATGCGGCTGTTCGGCCAGCTGAAGAGGAAGCGCGGATCGTATGCCCGCCCTGACATGCCATAATTGCCTGCTCCGTGACTGACACCGTGCAATAGGGTGATGCGCGGCACATTGACATTGCTGACGGCCATCACCATCTTTGCCCCATCTTTGGCGATGCCGCCGACCTCATATTCTCGTCCAACCATAAAGCCGGCGATATTTTGCAAAAAGAGGATCGGCGTGCCGCGCTGGCCGCATAATTGGATAAAATGTGCCGCTTTTTGGGAGGATTCGCTGAATAACAGCCCGTTATTGGCGACGATGCCGACGGGAATGCCCATAATATGGGCGAATCCGCAGACGATGGTGCTGCCGTATCGCGCTTTGAACTCGCTCAGGCGGGAGCCGTCCACTAAGCGGGCGATGACTTCGCGCACATCGTATGCGCTGCGGGTGTCGGCGGGGAGTACGCCGTATAGTTCGGCGGGGTTGTAGAGGGGGTCTACGGCCGTTTGTATCTGTAATGGTGATGGTTTGCGGCGGTTGAGATGGGCGACGATTTCGCGGACGCGCTCTAACGCTTCATGTTCGTCGCGGGCAAAATGGTCAGCCACGCCGCTGAGACGGGTATGGATATCAGCACCGCCCAACTCTTCGGCACTCACTTCTTCGCCAGTGGCCGCTTTGACGAGCGGCGGCCCAGCCAGAAAAATAGTGCCGTTCCCTTCGACGATGATCGTCTCGTCAGCCATCGCGGGGATGTACGCGCCGCCGGCGGTGCAAGAGCCAAGCACGGCCGCGATTTGGGTGATTCCTTTGCCCGACATGCGTGCCATATTGTAAAAAATGCGGCCAAAATGCTCTTTATCGGGAAAAACATCCGCTTGTAAATGCAAAAATGCGCCGCCAGAATCAACTAAATAAACGGTGGGCAGATGGTTCTCTTCGGCGATGGTTTGGGCGCGGAGATGCTTTTTGACCGTTTCGGGGAAGTATGTCCCTCCTTTGACGGTTGGGTCGTTGGCGATGATCATGCACTCCAGCCCTGCGATGCGCCCTACGCCGGTGACGATGCCTGCGCTCGGTGCGCTGCCGTCGTACATCTCCCATGCGGCGAGGGGGGATAGTTCGAGAAAGGGGGTGTTGGGGTCGAGAATGGCATCTATGCGCTCGCGGACGAGCAGTTTATCGCGGTCGCGCTGCCGTTGGATGGTGCGTTGGGGACGGTCGGCAACGGCCGTTTGCACCCGTTCCTTCAACGCATCAGCCAATCCTTTGTTGTGGGCATAATTTGTTTTATATTCGGTGCTGCTCGTTTTGATGCGGCTGATAATTTGGCTCATCGCTCTCCCTTATTGTAATTTATGTATCTTCTCAGTATTCTGGAGAGAGTTGACAAATTTTCCTACTGATACTCGTGTAAAATAAAGTGCTGATGAAATTTGTCAACTCTTGTCCATGTCAACTCTTGTCCACGATTTATTGAGAAGATACTAATTTATCTTGAAAAGATTTGCGGAATTTGTGAACTTTGGGGCTGATAATGGCGCGGCAATATGGTTGATTACCGTTGTCGTTGTAATAGTTTTGGTGATATTTTTCGGCAGGATAAAAAGGGGGTAATGGGGCGATTTCGGTGACGATGGGGGAGGAAAATGAGGGGGCGACGGCCGTTTTTGATTGTTCAGCCGCCTCTCGCTGTGCCTCAGTATGATAAAAAATGACGGAACGGTATTGTGTGCCGACATCGTTCCCTTGCCGATTCAATGTTGTTGGATCGTGAATGTGCCAAAAGATGGTCAGCAACTCGTCCACGCTGATCACGTCACTGTCAAAGCTGATTTGGGTCACTTCAGCATGTCCTGTCGTGCCAGTGCAGATCGCTTTATAGGCGGGGTTTTCTGTCTGCCCGCCTGCGTATCCAGAGACGACTTTTTCTACGCCGATGATCTCTTGGTAGATCGCTTCTAAGCACCAAAAGCAACCGCCGCCGAGTGTAATTTGTTCTTGCGTCATCATACTCTCCTTATTTTATGCAGGGCAGATGGAGTTTGTAAGTTTGGCCTGTCTGCCCAAGTATAAGTTGCCATAACGGAATGATCAAAAAAAGCGTTGCGGCAGGGCAACGCTTTTTAATGATGTCTGGGGAAACGGCCGTTTTTTACTCTTTCTGCTCCCCTTTTTTATCTTTCTTGGGGGAGGGGGTGTCGGCGACGGCCGTTGTTTCTGTCGAGTCATTTTTGCTGTCGCTTGTCTTTGTACTGTCCGCATCCGCTACTTTTGACTCACCGTTACCGTTTGTTTTTGTTTTGCCCTTATTTTTCCCGTTCCGATTATCAGTCACATAAAAGCCGCTGCCCTTAAAAACGATGCCGACGGAATTGACGATACGGCGTACTTCGCCTGTTTTGCAACGGATACATTCCGTTAATGGATCGTCAGCCATTCGCTGACGCTTTTCAAATTCATAACCACAATTTTTACAACGATACGTATAAATTGGCATATTCACCTTGATTTGACTTTTTTACAGCAATTGTTGGCATGGTTCGTAAATCAAAACTTTTTGTTTTACAGTTCGTAGAAGATAGTAGTACCTTAGTATGTATCTTCTCAGTATTCTGGGGAGATTTGACAAATTTTCCTAATGATACTCGTGTAAAACAAAGTGCTGATGAAATTTGTCAAGTCTTGTCCACGATTTATTGAGAAAATACCTTAGGGAAGGTTCGTAAACAACTTTGGAGTTTCGTCATCGCCCCCCCACCCTAACCCTCCCCCTTTAGGGGGAGGGAACTTGCTCCCTCTCCCTTTGGGAGAGGGCTGGGGTGAGGGTAAAAC
>WFSA01000106.1 GCA_015486215.1 Anaerolineae bacterium
AACGGCCGTTGGTAAATCCCGTTTGTTAAATTGCAGTACAACGGGGAATTTATCCATATCAATACCAAACGACCAAATTCGCCCACATTAACCGTACATCAGAATCAGCCACAAACACAACCCCATCTGCCCCGCGCAGTACAATGCGGCGGCTGGCCTCATAATATGCTTGGGCAGGAACGGTGTAGAGTTGGATTGGGCGGGGTTAATCCTGCCAACTTCCCCAAACCCATATCTTCCAATGCGATTGCCATCTCACCTTCTAACTCGGTAACTTCTTCTTGCGACGGTGTGGTTCCCGCATAACCGTTTCGAGTTGTTTGGATGCTTTTGTAATCAACATCCGCGCCCAACCCAGCGGGACATCGTGACCGACTTGAACAAACAGAGCCAGGTAATTACCTGCTTCGGCGATGAAAGTGTGGCTGTCTTGCCCTTCACGCAGAACAATCTGGTAATCTTGATACTCGTTTGTCAGGCGGCCGATCTCTTGACTCTCGGCCAAATCGCCAGCAACCAACGATCCCAGCATAACAAGATTGATATTGCTGTGTTCACCTTTAGCGACAACAATTTGCCCTGCCACATCAACCAGCATCATAAATTTAGCTGGTAATTGCTGTAATAACCCATTTAACAAATTGTGAAAAGCATCGTCTTGTGACGGCAAAATAAATGTTCCACTATGTAGTTGATAACTATTATTAGGGATGAGAATTATTTAAGCTACACCAAAAAGTTCAACTTCTCAGAGAAGTTGAACTTTTAGTTCCGCAAGTTATTAAATTCTCATTCTTTAGATTATGGGTGCATAAGATGACTCCGATGAAAAACTATCGTTTTAAAAAACGCCCTATAAAAGTTGCGGATGAACAAGAAATGTCGCTAAAACAGAAAAACAGCTTACTCCGCTCGAAATACGTCCTCTCAAGCGAAATAAAGAGTCGATTTTCCCAAATATACCCCTAATCTGCCCATTCTGCGCTACCAACCGTCGTTGCGCCGCCGTTTTTTCCGCCACCTGATAACGCCAAATACGCCGCGCATTTGCCATCGCCGCCGAAGCTGTCATCGTCATGCCAATACGAAATTTACCCCGTACCCGCAACCGCCCGTGTTCCAATCGACAACTAATTTCGTGCATCGTCGCTTCAACAGCCGACCGCAGATTGCGTCCCGATTTCCTCTCCTCCTTCATGCGCTGCCGTCGACGGGCAAGATGGACAGCGGCGACAGAAAAATAGAGCCGCCGCCCATCTGTCTTTTTCAACACCCGCATCGCACAACGCGCCAGCAACGGACAATCTACACAATCGGAGCGGCTAAATGTTGCCGACAACCTCTCCGCCGTCCGCCCCGCTTTCACCACGCCTGTTTTCCCATTTGGACAAATTATCTCGACTGGATTTTCATTCTCATCCAGCACAAATGTAAAATCAGCCAAATTAACCTTCTCGCTTGATGGCTTGCCGCCGCGAATAGCGGTCTGCACCAATTCAACCCCTTCATCATGGCATATTGTGTCTACTTCGGCACTATTATAGCCGCCATCACTGTGCATCGTCTCCAATTCGGTGCGCTCAACCAGTTCTGGCAACGTCTCCGCCAGCATCTTGGCATCATCGGTCGTGTTCGATTCCGTTTGTACTTTGGTTATCAACTGAAAGGGATTATCAGACTCCACTGTTTCGGTCACATTGGTCACATAACCAACATACGATTCCCCTCGTTTCTTGCGAAATGTCGCCTCCAAATCATCGGGGGATTGCAGGCTATCGGCTGTCAACTCATCCCCTTTTTTGGGACGCAAGGTCGCTTCTTCCACGACAAAATGCTCGTTAAATACCCGCTGAAGAACGGCAAACGTGGCATCCTCTTTGTACTTATCAGCCAATTCTGTCACCAACTTCTGCATCACAATTCCCACCTGCTCGATATGGGAGTGATGCTTTTCTCCTTTGAGCCGATAGAGATATCTTCCCGATTTCTCTTTTATATATGGCTCAAATTCCGCCTGCCAGATAAGTTTGTCGGCTGCTTGTAACATGCGATACGCCCGTTGCAGTACTTCAATTAACAGTTGCAACCGTGTCATACGACGAATATTACTCGCTATCTGTTTGGAATCTGTCCGCTGTGTCCCGCTTTTCAACGCATATGCTTCCATCTGTTCATCCGTGATGTTCTCAAAGCACGCCTCAAACAGGTTTTCTCCCGTTTTCTGCATATGCGTTGTCAATCGCTCACGGAAATTATAGGTTGTGCGTAACTCAAAATGCCCCTCTTCTACATTATGGTAACCGAGTGCATACCGCACTTGAAGGTTATAGCTGAATCCTTCGTGCATCTCTTGGTCTGTCCAGCCAAATCCTGCTTTTAATATCTCCAATCCGACGAGAACGTTAACGGGGATGTTTGGGCGTGACGGTTTATCGCTGTACAGAATCTCGAAATCCTTCTCCTGGATGCGGCCGAACACGTCTTCGCGAAATGTACCGGCCCATGATGTCTTCAACCCCTTTAGTCGTTTATCTGGCAGTGAATTTATGGTGCTGAACAGGGGCTGTTGCAGATGTTGTTTGTTTTCTTTAAACATTCGGTTTCTCGTGTAATCGTCGCCATTTCTATCAGAAAAATATAGCTAGATTATACCCTGTTTCACATACCTTTTTTCAGTGGAGTCTTTAGATGTGGCGCACCAAGATAATATCGTGCATCGTGATATTAAACCTTCAAACATCCTTCTTGGCTATAACAATAGGATAAAATTAGCAGATTTTGGTATCGCTCGTGCCTTTACATCAGGAACGGAACGATTATCCACTACAATTCAGGGAACTGCTGATTATA
>WFSA01000107.1 GCA_015486215.1 Anaerolineae bacterium
CGAGCCTTCCCTAAGGGAACACTCGTTTTTAACTTTGGCGTTTTACCCTCACCCCAGCCCTCTCCCAAAGGGAGAGGGAGCAAGTTCCCTCCCCCTAAAGGGGGAGGGTTAGGGTGGGGGGGCGATGACGAAAGTCCAAAGTTGTTTACGAACCTTCCCTAAATACATCAAACAAAAAAATTCTAACGCAGATTGGGCAGGTGAACGCAGATAAACGCGGATTTTTTGGATTGATACATAAGGAGGAAAAATAGTATCTTCTCAATTTTTTGGGGTGATTACAACAAATTAAGAAAGGAACAGATTGTGCCAGTCGAGTAAATTTGTTCCTTTCCCAATCTATTGTAATCATGTTCCCAATTTTTTGAAAAGATACGAAAAATATGATAAAAAATATGACGAAAATAGGAGTTATCATTGTAATACTCAGCCTGTTCTTGGCAGGATGCGGCTCTGATGAGGATAGCGTGCCGCTTGACGATGGCGCGGCGCGAATCGCTGCTGTGGATATGGGAGCGAATATGGCTCAAGCTCTGCCGCCGACAGCGATCCCGTATCATTTTATGCAGCTCTCCGTCCCCGATGGGGTGGTGGATGAGTTGACAACGGCCGTTGGCAATGATCCCGTCATCATCTACAAAAAAAGTGGCGGCGTGATGGGGGGAACGCGGGAGTGGAATGTTTACGCTGACGGCCGTATCGAACAGAATGGCGAAATTGTCCAAACCGTCCATCCTGCCCTCATCGCCAATCTTCTGATCGCGGCTGATGACGCGCGTTTCTACGATATTGAAAAGGAGTATATGGATGTTGATCCATGCTGCGATCTGTACATCTATGAGTTGACGATAACGGATGGACAGCAGTCGCATACCGTCACCAAACTGGAAGGTGCGCCGTATGCACTTGCGTATGGGGCGATGGAAACGGCCGTTGAAAATTTACTCCATCAAACGGAGATTCCCGTTGAAGAGAAGTATGTCACAGTGGCTGATGCGATGATGGAGACCTTTATAACGGCCGTTGGCAATGATCCCGTCATCACCTACCAAAAAAGCGGCGGCATTACGGGCATGATGCAGGAGTGGAATGTTTACGCTGACGGCCGTATCACACAAAACGGTGAAGAGATCGGCGCAGTCGCCCCAGTTCTCATCGTCAATCTTGCCATAGCGGCTGAGGATGCCGGCTTTTATGTAACAGAGGAGGAGTATCTTGATACCGATCTTTGCTGCGACCTTATTTCTTATGAATTGACAGTGACGAATGGGAGCAAAACGCATACGATTGAGACGATAGATGATGCGCCGCGCCCATTTGCGGTTGATGTGGTGATGACGGCCGTTGAAGGGTTGATTCGTATGTTGGGTGAATAAAACGAAGTGACAGGCACTTGCCAAGTGCCTGTCACCTTGAAGTTGAACTGTTTAGGTATACCCTCGCGCCTGCCACGCCATATAAAGCAGAACAGAGCCGGCAACGGCCGCATTCAACGATTCCACATGCCCGCGCATTGGCAGTTCTAGCAAAATATCACAATGCTTGCTGACCAAACGGCGTATTCCGTCCCCTTCATGCCCAACGACGATGCCGACGGGAATATCGAGGTCAACTTGAGCCAACGGCCGTGCATCTCCCCCCATATCCATCCCCACAATCCACACGCCGGCCGCCTTCAACTGCTCAATCGTGTTCACTAAATTGGTCACCTGCGCTACCAGCAGATGCTCTGTCGCACCGACGGAGTATTGGGCCACAACGGGGGTAATATCAGGGGCGCGACGGTCTTGTACGATAATTCCATGCACGCCGCAAATTTCGGCCGTTCGCAGCAGGCTGCCGATATTTTGCGGCCCATGCAGCAGATCGAGAAGAAGGATAAACGGCCGTTCCCCCCTCTTTTGCGCCAGCCCCAAAATCTCATCAACCTCCGCATACAAATAGTCGCCCGCTTCCAGCACGACTCCTTGATGTCGGCTATCTTTGGCGATTTGACTCATCTTTTGTTTAGCCAACTCTTGCACAGGAATACCGCGCTCCTTAGCCGCCTCCACAATCGGACGAACCAATTTACGATCCATCCCCTTTTGCACCCACAATCGGTACAACTGCCGCCGATTACCGCGCAACGCTTCTAAAACTGTATTCCTTCGCGTCAAAATATCCATAATTTAATGTTTGCGGGCGTGCAAACCTTCTACTCCACTTTCCAAATCGTGCCGTCAGAACGATCTTCCAACGAAACCCCTAATCCTTTTAGCTGATCGCGGATTTGGTCGGATGTTGCCCAATCTTTGTTGGCGCGGGCTTGCGCTCGCAGGGTGATGAGCAGTTCGATCATGCCCGCTTCACGATCCGCGCCACTGCTATTACTGCCGGCCGTTCCGTCAGGGATGATGCCCAGCACGTCGCCGCCGAGTTCTTGGAATAACGCATCAACGGCCGTTAAACTCCCAATCGTCTGCCCTGAACCTTCGTTCAGCAATTTGTTCACCTGCTTTGTCAAATCCTGCAACACTGCCAACGCCGCTGGCGCATTAAAATCATCATCCATCTTGGCGATGAAATTCGCTTTTGCCTGTGCTAGCAACGCGGTGACCTCTTCCGACGCTTCGCCTGCTGGAGCCGCCCCCATTTGGGAACGAACCAGCGAGAGTGCGCTCCAGATTCTCTTCCACCCTTTGGCGGCGGCCTCAACGGCCGTTTTTGAAAAATCAATCGGGTTGCTGTAATGGCTAGACAAGATGAACGACCGAATCGCCTCTGGCCGCCAGCGTGCCAACGCATCCTTGATCGTCATCGTATTGCCCAAACTCTTGCTCATCTTCACACCATCAAGCGTCAACGTACCGCCCAATAACCAATAATTAGCAAACGCTCGTCCATGCGCCGCCTCACTTTGGGCGATTTCGCACTCATTATGCGGAAAAATGTTATCAATCCCGCCACCATGAATATCAAAAGTTTCACCCAGATATTTAGTCGCCATCGCTGAACATTCAACATGCCAGCCAGGAAAACCATCACTCCACGGGCTGTCCCAGCGCAAAATATGCTCTGGATCGGCACGTTTCCATAAGGCAAAATCGGCTGGATTTCTCTTTTCCTCACGCACAGCAACACGCGTCCCCTCTTCCATCTCTTCCACAATACGGCCGCTCAATTTGCCATACTCAGGAAAAGAGGAGACATCAAAATAGACCGATCCATCCACCTCATAAGCGTGTCCTTTCTCGATCAACGTCTCCACCATCCCGATTTGCTCTGGCACATGGCCGCTGGCGCGGGGACTAATATCGGGACGACGCACACCGAGCGCGTCCATGTCGGCAAAATAATCGCGCATATACGTTTCCACAACCTGCATCGGTCCAGACGACGTTTGCCGCGCTTTGCGTAAAATGCGGTCTTCACCCGTGTCCAGCATATGACCGACATCGGTGATATTTTGCACATACAAGACATCGTACCCGCTATACCGCAAATAGCGGGAGATCACATCAAAGCTGATATATGTTTTTGCATGACCAATATGTGAATAATCGTAAACGGTAGGGCCGCAAACGTACATATTTACCTTTCCTTCGGTCAAAGGGACAAATTCTTCTTTTTTTCTGGTTAGAACATTATAAAGTTTTAGGGACATCATCACTCCATCATAATTATCTCATGCCTGTGCGGGCAGGAGTTTGTTTTTCAAAGTATTGGGTTGGGATGAGAAAACGAAAGGAAAATTTGTCAAGTCTCCCCAGAATACTGAGAAGATACCTCATCAAGACAATACCCGTTTATTGCCACAATTCGTTTGCTCTACAAAAGGGGGACAGGCAGTTTCGGACAGGTCGAAACTGCCTACATACAGGCGCAGCAATGTACAGGGGAAAAGAGATAAATGTGCATCATCATTTTGCAAAAACCATGCGGCCAGCGGATGTTTGTAAAACCTTCGTCACTGTCGCATCCAATTTTTTACCAATTTGACGGCCGCCGCCTTCGACAACAACCATCGTACCATCTTCTAAGTAGCCGACACCTTGATCATGCTCTGTCCCTTTCTGTATCATTTTGACGCGCAATTGCTCGCCGGGCAGATAGGTTACTTTGATCGCGTTCGCCAAATCGTTGACGTTCAAGACTAATACCCCTTGCAGTTCGGCCACACGATTCAAATTATAATCGTTGGTCATAATGGGGCAATGCAGATGGCGTGCTAAAGAGACTAATTTGCTGTCCACTTCACGCACTTCGGTCGCGTCCATATCGGTGATCTGCACAGGAATAGGCGAATCGCTTTGCATTATGCTGAGGATTTCTAAGCCGCGACGGCCGCGTTGACGGCGTATTGAGTCGGAACTGTCAGCGATATGTTGTAATTCGATGAGGACAAAATTGGGGATAAGCATCGTCCCTCGTAAGAATCCTGTTTTGGCGATGTCAGCTACACGGCCGTCTATAATCACACTTGTATCCAGTAAAATATAGTTGGGTTCGTCAACCGTTTTGTCCGACTTGACTGGGGTTGCACCCGGCCGTATCCCTTTGACCAATGTTTGCAAATCATGCTGGCGGGCTGTCAAGACGACGATGCTCAAATACGCCAAGACGAACGCTAAAACCATCGGCAAGACCTCGCCAAACGGGTCAGGCAGCAGCGAGACGGGCAACGCCAATAGTGCCCCCGCAATCAAACCGATAAACAGACCAATGATGATGGCCACCAAACGGCCGCTTGGCATTCCAATCAAATTGCGGCGCACTGCCCGCACAGGGCGCACCGTGATATACGGAGTGATGATTAACCCCGTCAACACTCCCAGCATACTGAAAATAACAATAAACGCGGATGGGTCATTATTAACCAGATCAGCCGCATAATCACCCAAAAACCCGCCGCCGATGCCGATGATGACTGCCCCGATAAGGCGGAAGAAAAACTCAACACTAAACATAAAATAAGTCCTTTATATAAAATAATATGAAGGCAAATGGTATCACAGGGGGAGGGATGGGGCGAGTGGCGGCAGCCATGTTTAATAGTAGATCGCCGATGACTATACGGCCGTCCAGCCGTCCCACACCCCCTTCCGCAGGGGCGGATCCGCTGGGTTGCCCAACGCAAGGATGGATGAGCAATAGCGGTGAGAGTTTACGATACATGGTGGATGCGTATACAATAGGTGCAGGAGTGTGGAGTGGTGGAATTGGAGGAGGGATTCGTTTTCAGAAAGCAGGCACGCTTCAAAATAGAAAAAATATGTATCTTCTCAATAAATCGTGGACAAGAGTTGACAAATTTCATCAGCACTTTATTTTACACGAGTATCATTAGGAAAATTTGTCAAGTCTCCCCAGAATACTGAGAAGATACATTTGAACGACATAATTTATAAATAGGAGAACCATATGCAAGATATAGATAGTTTACTAATCGGCACGGCCGTTGTCACAATGAACAAAACATACGACATCATCATGGGCGGCGCGGTGGCTGTCAAAAATGATACGATAGTGGCTGTGGGGACAGTTGAGGAGTTGACGGCCGTGTACACCCCAGCAGAAACGATACAGTACGAGGATAAAATCATCATACCCGGCCTCATCAACGCCCATACCCATGTGCCGATGACCCTCTTTCGCGGCTTATATGATGATTTGCGCCTTGATGTGTGGCTCGGCTATCTGATGCCCGTTGAGCGGGAGTTTGTCACCCCTGAATTTGTCAAACTGGGGACACGGCTGGCGTGTGCCGAGATGATCCGCTCCGGCGTGACCTCCTTTGCCGATATGTATTATTTTGAAGAGGCGATTGCCGAAGAGACCGCCGCCGCAGGCATGCGGGCATTATTGGGGCAGACAATTCTCATCTTCCCCGCGCCCGACGCACCCACGTATGAAGACAGCCTTATTCGCTGCCGCCGCTTTATCGAAAGCTGGAACGGGCATGAACTGATTCAACCGGCCGTCGCCCCGCACGCGTGGTACACCTCCACCCCCGAAGTGCTGCAAGCGTGTTCCGATTTGGCGCGGGCGTTCGATGTGCCGCTGCACACCCATGTCAGCGAAAGCAGCTTTGAGGTCGCCAACTGCAATGAGCAGCACCACATGCCCGTCGTGCCGTGGATCAACAAACATGGACTGCTGGAAACGAAATTATTAGCCGCTCATTGCGTCCATCTGGACAAAAGCGAAATTTATGCCTTGAAAAACGCGGGCGCGGGCGCGTGTCACTGTCCCAGCAGCAATCTAAAATTAGCCAGCGGCATTGCCCCTGTGGGGGATATGTTGTCGGCTGGTTTGAATTTGGGCGTGGGGACGGATGGAACGGCGAGCAATAACGATCTCGATATGTTTGAGGAGATGCGTTTGGCCGCCTTATTAGCCAAAGTGAGTAGCAACGATCCGACCACTTTGCCCGCCCGTCAAGCGTTAGAAATGGCGACCATTCAGGGGGCACGCGCCATGCACATGGCGGACATAACGGGCAGTTTAGAGGCGGGCAAACGGGCGGACATCACTGTGGTGGACATCAGCGGCGTGCATAATCAGCCCCACTTCCGCCATAATAGCAATTCAATCTATTCGCAGCTGGTCTATGCGTCCAAAAGTTCGGATGTGACGGATGTGATGTGTAACGGCCGTTTTCTTATGCGCGGCCACAACCTGTTGACCGTAGACGAAGCGCAAGCGATAGTTGATGCGGGCGATGTGGCCGCCCAAATCGATGCGTTCGTGGCACGGTGCGAATCCAACACCTACAACAAACTCGTCCTGCTGGCTGGTGTAGAGCGGCAAGAGAGCTTTGAGGTGCAAGTGAAAGCTCCCATCGAAGATGAAGATAAACTTCACGCTCTCATCGCCTCTGACGCGATTGAGATCACGAAAAAATCCCATTATATGCAGTATGACAGCTATATGCTGTTCAACAATAACGATCCCGACGCGACCCGTCTCCGTTATCGTGAAGATGAGTATCTGGATGACGGAGGCAATGTCGTCCAATCCCGTGCGCGTCTGACGCTGATCGGCGAAGCGGAGCAGGTAGAGTTCCCCAATGCGGTGATGTTGTCTCAATCGCGCTATTTGGCGAACGCCGACCATACGATGCGTTTCTACCGCGAATACTTCGCCCCAGAACAGGTGATCAATATCCAAAAAGATCGGCTGCGCTGGCGGGTGATGTATAAAAAGACGGAGTTCGCCATCAATCTGGACAGTTTGATCGTGCCAGAGTGGCCGGGGCGGTATCTGGAGATCAAAGCCCGCACATGGTCACGCAAAGATGCTGAGCGCAAAGCGGTATTGATGGCCGAGCTGCTGGAGCTGATCGGTATTGAAGATGACAGTTACGAGCGGCGCGGATATGCGGAGATGGTGTAGGTAAGTGGTGTGAATAGAACGCGAATGGGGCGGATTTAACGGATGAATGCGGACTTTTTCTGTTTTATCCGTGTTCATCTGCCAAATCCGCCCGTGTCCCATCGTCCCGTCAACCGCGACGTTGAATAATGAAAACAGAGTACATTCTAGACGCAGATAAGCCCTTATCCCGCTCCCTTTTGTGGCAGATTCAGCGGCGTTATTTTATGGAAAATGGGATGGCGGCGTGGCAGGATGATGTCGTGCCGCATCAGATCAGTAGCAGCCCATATATGGCACGGGCGTATGCGGATATGGCTTTGGCGTATGTGGAAGAGATGGCTGATACGCTTGATTTTAGCAAGCCGTTCGTCATCATCGAATTGGGGGCGGGATCGGGGCGGTTGGCGTACCATTTTATGCGCCAATTTTTTCCACGATTGGCTGCTTCTCCCTTTGCTAAATTGGATGTAAAGCTGATTTTGACTGATTTTGTGCCTGAAATCGTGCAATTTTGGCAGATGCATCCCCGTTTTCAAAAATATATCGTCGCTGGGCGGCTTGATTTTGCTCTTTTTGATGTGATGGATAGACGGCCGTTACACCCGCTCAACTCCCCGCATCCCATCACCCCCAACAACGGCAACCCGATCATCCTTATCGCCAACTACTTTTTTGACAGTATCCCGCAAGATAGTTTTGTGCTGCAAAACGGGCAGTTGCACAGCAATCTGCTCACTCTCTACAGCGATCAGCCTGAACCTGATTTGGCCGATCCCGCCCTCTGGGAACGCCTGCGATTGGCGTATGAGCCGATCCCGCAATCGCCGCCCTATTACGACGATCCTCTATACGATGAGATTTTGCAGCTTTATGAGGCGTATCTGCCCGACACGGCCGTTTCCTTCCCCAATATCGGCCTTGATTGCCTTCGCTTTTGGCAGGGAACGGGGGAGTTGCTCCTGCTGAGCAGCGATCGCGGCCATAGCAGTGCGGAGGAGTTGGTCGGGCAGGGTGACCCGCTGCCGAATCTGCATGGCAGCTTTTCGCTGATGGTCAATTATGATGCCATCGCCCGTTATGTGGAGATGGCGGGCGGGACGGCGTTGCATGTGCCGCATTATCAGGATGGGCTGCAAACGGCCGTTTACCTGTTGGGCGATCATTCGGAAACGGCCGTTATCCATCGCGCCTTTGACCGTGCCGTCGCCCAAAACACGCCCGACGACTTTTTTGCCGTCAAACAAGCGATCACGCCCCATTTGGACAGTTTCACTTTGCCACAGCTGCTCAGTTTTATCCGTCTCAGCCAATGGGACGGGGCGGTCTTTGAGGAGTGTTTCCCCGCGCTATTGGCGCAGCTGCAAGAGGCTGACCCCGTTTGGTATGGGGATGTGATCGATGTGGTGACGGCCGTTCACGAGAATTATTTGCCGCTGACCGATACCGATCCGCTTGAGCAAAAAATCAGCACAATCCGTGCAATCTGTGTCCAAGTTTGGAAGTTACAATCCCCCTCCCTATAATACGTCAGCTAGAGGCCGAAGCGAAAGCTAGAGTAAGCCCCTCTAGCTCTATCTCTATACTCTAGCTTTGTTACAGGAGAATTAAGTATGTCTGGTCATTCAAAATGGTCTACCATCAAACATAAAAAAGCAGCCACCGATGCCAAGCGCGGCAAAGTTTTCACCCGCATCGCCAAAGAACTCACCATTTCCGCCCGTGAAGGCGGCGGCAACCCCGAAATGAATAATCGGCTCGCCCTTGTTATGGCTAAAGCAAAAGCAGCTAACATGACGAAGGACAGCATTGAACGCGCCGTCAAACGCGGCACGGGCGAATTAGAAGGGGGCGAACTGTTCGAGTTGACATATGAAGTGTACGCGCCTAATGGTATCGGACTGATCATCGAAGTTGTCACCGACAATAAAAATCGTTCCATCGCCGATTTACGCCACGTTGTCAATAAATTTGGCGGCACGATGGCTGCCTCTGGCGCAGTTTCATGGCAATTCACCCGCAAAGGGTATATCACCATCGATCAAGAGGTGGACGAGGACGAACTGTTCATGATCGCTGCCGAAGCGGGCGCGGACGATGTTCAATTTGATGAAATCGCCGAGATTTATGTTGATATTGATAATTTCCAAGCGGTACAGACCGCTCTAGCTGAAGCCGACATCAAACTCAAAGAGGCAACGTTGCTCTATGATCCAAATACGCCATCCGAATTGGGCGCGAAAGAGAGCGTGCAGGTGTTGAAGTTCATCGACAAGGTGGAAGATGTGGATGATGTGCAAAATGTGTACTCCACTCTTGAAATTTCCGACGAAGCCATTGCCGCGATGGGTGACTAGAGGAGAATGGGTACACGGATTTCACGGATAAAATTAGGCTGGGACGGAGAAATAGTAATCCGCAGATGACGCAGATTGCCGCAGATTTCTTATTTAATTTGCGAAAATCTGCGTCATCTGCGGATAATTTATCAGCTTAAAAACCCGTGTTCACCCGTGTCCCTTTCATACATTTATGCGAATTTTAGGGCTTGATCCGGGTACGGCGACGACGGGGTTTGGGATTGTTGATTTGATTGATGGGGAGTTGACGGCCGTTGTCTACGGTGTCATCAAAACATCACCCAAAACAAAGATGCCCAATCGCCTGCAAAAAATCTATCGAGAATTGACGCAGTTGATTCACGATTACGCACCTGATGCAGCGGCCGTTGAAGAGCTTTTTTTCGGCCGTAACGTCACCACCGCCATCACCGTCGGGCAGGCGCGGGGCGTACTGCTCCTCGCCCTCGCCAACGCCGATCTGCCCATCAGCGAATACTCGCCGCCCAAAATCAAGGACGCAGTAGCGGGCTACGGCAAAGCGAACAAAGCCCAAATGCAGCTCATGGTTCGCAACTTGCTCAACCTCGAAGAAACACCCCGCCCCGATGATGCCGCCGACGGTCTGGCCGTCGCCATCACCTATTCCCAGTATTACCGTTACGAGGCGTTACTGTAGAAGCTAAAGGTGCTACTGACGACGGCGAAGAGTAGCTGATATAAATGACAACTGTCATTTGTCGTGATCTGATGAAGTTAAGAAAGCGGAAATCATGTCTCAAAAACTGTCCATTTATTCCCCAATCTGATATAGTTTCGAGAAGTGGTAGAGACCTCCCCCATTACTAATAATTTAAACTGAATCGGAAATTTCAACAAATATAAAATCAACAACGTACCCCATTAGGCCAAAAATGAAATATGCATATGAAGATTTAAGCTCCGAACAATTTGAAGACTTGGTGATTTTTATATGTCAACCGCTATTGGGCATTGCAGTCCAAGGTTTTGCTACTGGCCCAGACGGAGGGCGAGATGCAAAATTTATAGGTACAGCAAATATATTTCCAAGTACAGCGTCCCCTTGGTCTGGGACGACCATAATCCAAGCAAAACATACCAACGGATACAATAAAAACTTTGCAGATTCGGATTTTTTCAGTAAAGAAAGCAATAGTAATGTCATTGCAAAAGAAATACCGAGAATTAAAAAATTGCGTATAAGCAAAGAACTTGACCATTACATGTTTTTTGCAAATCGTAGACTGACAGCAAACACACAACATGAAATTCAGAAATATCTATCAACCGTGTGTGATATACCAGTAGGGTCAATTTATCTGTGTGGAATTGAGCAAATTGAGGTCTGGATAAAAACATTCCCCTCTATTACTCAAATAGCGAATATCGATCCTATTGACTCCCCGCTAATCGTCAGTCCAGATGACCTCGCGGAGGTTGTGCAAGCGTTAGCAAAGAATAAAGATTCTTTTGATGATGTACCAGACGACCCACCATCACCACGTGTTTCATACGAACGCAAAAATGAATTGAATGACATGAGTCCTGAGTATGCAAAACATCAACGAAAGCAGTACTTAAAGGAGACTTCAACCATTCAAAATTTTCTTTCTATGCCTGGAAATAATACGGTATTACAACAATACGAAAGTGTTGTGGATGAATTTCAATTAAAAATTATTGCCAAACGAAAGAACTATCAATCTTTTGATGAGATCATGAACTACTTACTTGATTTGTTGTTTAAAAGAGATGTAATTCTTAGTAGAAATAAACGCTTAACTAGAGCAATGCTGTTCTATATGTATTGGAATTGCGATATAGGAAAAACCGATGATGCTTAGTTTAACTAAACACGCTCACCCCGATAAAACGCTATTAAGCATTTCGCTTACCCTATTATCATCCATCAAACGCGATAGATTGGTTGATTATGGGAAATTAAAGGCTATTGCTAAAAAGTCAGTTGCGGGTGGAGAGTTTCTGTTTTTACCCGCATTAAATTTTCTGTTTTTGCTAGGGTTAATTGAATATCGTTCTAAAATAGATGCAGTAGAATATATAGGTTCCCGTGAAGCTATCTAAATTATATACAAATAAGCCTATTGTGTTTGAGCCGATATTCTTTAATTCTGGCTTGAATATCGTGCTGGCTGAAATTAGGTTGCCAGAAAATAAAAACAAAGATACTCATTCTTTGGGTAAGTCTACACTTGGTCGAATTATAGATTTTTGTTTATTGTCACAGAAAAACAACAAACTTTTTCTTTTTAAACATAACGATGTGTTTGAAGAGTTCGTTTTTTTCTTAGAAATAGAATTACTTAACGGAAAATTTCTAACAGTGCGACGAAGTGTTAGAGGGGCTACTAAAATTAGCTTCAAGAATCATACCGAACAAAAACAAGATTTTAGAAACGTAGGTGATGAAGAGTGGGATCATTTGAATATACCTTTCGAAAAATCTAAAAAACTATTAGATGGCTTGTTAAATTTAACCGCTCTAAAACCTTGGAGTTATCGGAAGGAATTGGGGTATTTACTTAGATCCCAATATGATTATGCAGATGTTTATCAACTCAAAAAATTTTCTGGGAAGCATGTTGACTGGAAGCCTTATCTAGCACACATTCTTGGGTTTAATGCACAGATTGTTGAGGAGTATTATAAAAAAGAATCTGAAGAGAAAAAGAAGAAAGAGGATATCAGTATAATAAAACGCGAACTTGGAAATACAGATCAAGATGCAGGTAAGATTGAAGGAATATTGCTTTTGAAAAAAGAAGCTATTGAGAAACAACAGAGTATCCTTGATTCCTTTGATTTCAGGTCGCAAGATAAGGAAAAAACAAAAAAACTGGTCGAGGATATTGATCAGAAAATTGCTTCCCTAAATTCTGAAAGATATGCCTTGAGACTAAATAGAAAGAAAATCATGGATTCCTTGAAAGAAGAACAAGTATTATTTTCTCCTAAGGAGGCTCAGAGATTATTTGATGAAGTGGGTGTTTTCTTTCAGGGTCAACTAAAAAAAGATTACGAACAACTTGTTGAGTTTAACAGTGCTATAACCAGTGAACGTCGCACATATCTAATTGAAGAGAAAAACGAATTAGATGCAAGATTAAGGGATCTAAATCATCAATTAAATAAATTAGGTGAAGAGCGAGCTAAATCACTTCAGTATTTAAGTGATTCAGACATATTCCAGAAATACAAGACTATTGGTAATGAATTAGTTGTGCTAAAAGCAGATGTCATTGCGCTAGAGCGTCAAAAAGAGTTTATATACAAAGTACAAGAACTTCAAAAAGATATTCGTATTTTACATGATGAAAAAGAGCAAATCCGAATCCGAGTTGAAGAGGATGTGGCAAAACAAAATTCAGATGCCCACAGTTTCTTTTCTACGTCACGTTTGTTTTTTAGTGGAATAGTGGAAGAAATCATAGACCGAAAAGCCCTTTTAAGCGTTTCTGTCAATCAACAAGGTCATTTGGAATTCAAAGCTGAAATTTTAGATGAATCAGGAAATACTACTAGTGCTGATGATGGAAATACATATAAGAAATTCCTGTGTATTGCATTTGATTTGGCTATGTTGAGAGCGCATAAAAATGATAATTTCCCCAAATTCGTTTTCCATGATGGTGTTTTAGAATCACTTGATGATCGAAAGAAAGTAAATCTTTTTGATGTGATTCGAAAATATGAAAATTTTGATATTCAACATATCGTAACATTGATAGATTCCGATCTTCCTCGACAGGTTACCAGTTATGAACAGCCTCTTTTTGATGATTCTGAGGTAGTGCTTCTACTTCATGATGAAGGAGAGGCTGGACGTTTATTCAAGATGCAATCTTGGTAATATAAGTCTAGATCGTAACTACTCAGGCATAAATGCGGATATTTTTCAAAAATCATCATCATTTGATCACATATAGGTATGGTTTTGGCAAAAAGCAGATAATTTAACGTATCCCATTACAGAAAATTTATTACAAAACCCCACATATGGTGCTTTTTCGATTAACTACCCCCGACATGTATGGCCTGAGTAGTTACTCTAGATCAATACAGCAATTCCAATTCTGAAATTAGATTGACATTCAGTCGAGTAAAAACTTGATTTTCGCGCAAAAGTCCTTGCTATTTTTAATGTTTTGGAAAGAACAGCAGGAAATTTCTATCAATATCTGCGCGATAATGAGGCTTTTTCATTCAAAATATGGACATGGTTCATTTTTGATGAAATGATCTTTGCACTTTTTGGGCGACCCAGCGGGTCGCCCCTACGATTCCCTCTTGTAGGGGCGATTCGCTGAATCGCCCAACACAACATAAATTGTAAAGATGATTTGCCCAATTTTGAACCATGCCAAAATATGAGATTCTACTCGTGTGTAAAGTAAACGAAGTTTAGAATTGGAATTGTTGGAAAACGGAGATAGATGCTTATGAGTAAGGCAAAAATTTATTTGGCGAATCAAGCACGAAACGCACTCATCCCGATGGTCGAAACAAAATATACGCAGGAAGAAATTTTGCAAGAATTGGTTGCCCATTATCCAGATTTATTGCCGGGTGACCAAATCAATTCAGAACATCCCCGCCGCTGGCTGTTGGTGGATCGGGAGATGGGCATACCTGATGCAGATACGGCTGGAAATCGTTGGAGTCTTGACCATCTGTTTTTAGATCAAGATGCCATCCCCACATTTGTTGAATGTAAACGAAGCCAAGACACACGCATTCGCCGAGAAGTCATCGCACAAATGTTAGAATATGCGGCTAACGGCATTGCCTATTGGCCGATTGACCAATTGCGTCAGGCGGCATCTGAAACAGCAAAAAGCAGCGGTTCTACGCTAGATGAATCCATACTTACCCTCATTGATGCAGACGATGAGGGTGAGGTACACCTATTTTGGGATCGGGTAAAAGCGAATTTGAAGAACGGTATTGTTCGATTGTTGTTTGTGGCTGATGAAATTCCAAATGAGCTCCGTCGTTTGGTTGAGTTCTTGAACGAGAAATTGCAAGATATTGAAGTATTGGCTGTAGAGATTAAACAATTTCATGGCAGTGGGCAAGAGGCGTGGGTATCACGCATTATTGGACAAACAGAGGCTATTCGTAAACAAAAATCAGGAAATAAGGGCAGGAAACTCCTAAAATTAGATGAAGACGGTTTTATGTCAACATTACCAGATCATTTACTTCAATTCTGCAAAGATATTATGCAAGAGGCCAAAAGACGTGATTTTGAAATTGGATGGGGATCTAAGAACTTAATAATCAAATCACCACACATTAAAAAAGGGTTCTTGTATGTAAATTCTGAAAGACTTGAATTTTATTGGGCGTACATGAATCTGACAGAGCGGCAAACAGATGATTTACAGGCAAAATTTGCAGATTATAGCGTGAAGAGAAACGGCCGTTGGACTTATTTGGTACTTTTTCAGGAACGAGAACAGAAAGATGTGCGAGCTATTTACCAAATGGTCTTTGATATGGTAGAGAAATTTGAGCTTTAGGAAACTAAAATAGTATGATTGCTTCGCTTGCAGGACAAATACAGTTGATTGAGGAGGCCGCGCTTGTGGTGGCTGTTGGCGGCGTGGGGGTGCGCGTTTTTGTGCCCAAAACGGCGATGGAAAACGTGGGCGTGGGACAGACGATCAGTTTGCATACCCATCTCATCGTGCGCGAGCAGGAATTGTCGCTTTATGGCTTTCATACGCTGGATGATTTGCGCTTGTTTACGACGATGTTGAGTGTGCGCGGCATTGGGGCAAAGGTCGGGCTGGCGATTTTGTCTACGCTGAGTCCAGAACTGATCCAAACGGCCGTCATGCAGGAAGAAGCCGTCATCCTACAGCGCGTGCCGGGCATCGGCAAGAAAACGGCCGAACGCATCATCTTCCAACTGCGCGATAAAATTGACTTTACCGCCCTCGCATCCGCTCCGCTGGTCAGTGATGTGGATGCGGATGTCATTGACGTGTTGACGGCGTTGGGGTTCAGCATTGTGGAAGCGCAAACGGCCGTTCAGAAAGTGCCGCGCGGCGTAACGGCCGTTGACGAGCGTGTCAGTTTAGCCTTACAACAGTTAGACATGGGGTGATCCCTATGTATCATCAAGCAGAAGCCAAGCGATCCGATTTACGCCTTAATGCCGCTTCCATGCTGATCGCCGCCCTTTTGGCGATCCTGCTTTACGGCCGTTCCCTTCATTTCGGCTTCTTCAACGACGACCCCACTGGCAACTTTGCGTGGATGGCAGGGCAGTCAATCAGCGATCTCTTCACCAGTTCCGCCGGTTACGGATTTTATAGACCCGTCGTCTTTGTCCTTTGGAAAGTGCTGGCCGCCCTCGTCGGCGGATACGCGCCGTTCGCCTTTCACGCCGTCAGCCTGATCGTTCATGGGCTGAACGCCGCCCTGCTCTGGCAGCTGGCATACACGATTTCTCAGCGTCGCGCCTATGCGTGGCTGGTCACCCTCATCTTTGCCGTCATCCCATTTAATTACGAAGCGGTCGCTTACGTTGCCGCCTTGTTCCATCCGATCATCACTTTTTGGACATTGCTGGCCTTGTGGCTGTACCGCCGCGCCCGCCTTTCTCAATCACCCATCTATATGGCCGCCGCCCATCTGGTGCTGCTTTTGGGGCTGTTCAGTCACGAAAACGGCCTGTTTATCCCGTTTGCATTGGTCGGGATGGAGTGGCTGCTGTTCCCCCCGCGTTCTCGACAGATAAAAGCGTGGGCGGCACGGCCGTTTCTCCCCTTTTTCATCCCCGCCGCCCTTTTTGCCGCCCTCTGGTTTGCCATCCCCAAAGCGGGCGAGCAATCGCTGCCCACACTGAACGGAATCAGCAGCAATATGCTGCCCGCATTGCAAACCGTCGTTTATCCGTTGCTGCCCCTTTTTCGATTGGACACAGGCCGCCCGTTTACGCTCTGGCTGCTGGCTGGCGGCACGGTCGGCGTACTGCTTTTCCTCACCAGCCGCATACGGCGCGTGCCGTTATTCGCCTTTGGGGCGGGATGGATCGCCTTCAGCGCAGCTCCGTCCATTTTAGCCTTGAATTCTGATTATTTTTATGGCAGTCCCCGCCTGCATTATTTGCCGTCGGTCGGTGTCGCGCTGCTCTGGGGGCTGCCGTTGTTGTGGGCGGTCAACTGGGGGCGCGCGGGCGAAACGGCCGTTGCCGCATTATTGATCATCGCTATCGGCTGGCCGCCGCTCTCCTTCATCCGTTGCGAACTCGATTTTTATGAGCAGGCAAGCCGCATCGTTCACCAAATGGGGCGATTGGGGAACGAAACGCCGCCCGAAAAGGAGATGATTTTTGTCAATCTCCCTTTCTTTTTTAGCTCTTACGACGCTCATCCCGATGGCTGTCCCAATCCGTACCGATGGACACCTGTCGGCGCGGTCATTATGCCGCCGTATGCGTCGGCACGGGATTTTGTGCGGTTTAATGGGGGGATGGATCGAACGGTAACGGCCGTCACCGTTCCCGATTACGCTCCCGGCTGGATACCTGTCGGGCAGGAGACCGCTTTAGCGGCATTGCGTGCGGAGATGGGCGAAACGGCCGTTTACATCTTTCAATTAGGGGACGGCACATTTTTTGATCTAACAAAAGCGTGGCGGCCAGATCAAGAAATCATCCCGTCGACAGCCCTGTTCAGCGACGAAATCGGCTTGACTGCATCCCATATCGAACAAAATGAAGGGGGAATTGTGGTGGAAACGGTTTGGCAGGTGAAGGAAGGGGGGGGACGGCCGTTGACCCTCTTCATCCATCTATATGACCAGAGCGGCGCATTGGCCGCCCAGCAGGACGGGCTGTTGGCCGAAGGATTTGTCCCGTCACAACAGTGGCAGACGGGCGATCTCATCACCGATCAGCGCGAGGTGAAATTGCCGCCCGCATTAGCTGCTGGTCAGTATCGGCTGGCTGTCGGCCTGTATGATCCCATCAATGGCGAACGGCTGCCCGCCACCGCCGATGCCGTCCCCCTTGCCGACGATGTGTATACGTTGGAACAGATTTTGATCAAATAATCGTATCTTCTCAATATTTCGGGGTGAGTACAACAGATGAAGAAAGGAACAGATTGCGTCAGTCGAGGAGATCTGTTTTTTCCTTAATTGTTGTACTCTTGCCCCCAGCTTCTTGAGAAGATACAAAATTTCGGGGTGAGTACAACAGATGAAGAAAGGAAGAGATTGCGTCAGTCGAGGAGATCTGTTTTTTCCCTAATCTGTTGTACTCTTGTGTGATTATTCAAGCCCGCCCAATCCACTCACCCCCTCACGCAATACATACCGAATCACGAGCGAATCAATGAGCGTTTCGACGGGGGCGCGTTCATCGGTGAAGATGAGGGCGGAAGGGGACAAGGGGGCGAGATTGGTAACGGCCGTTTGCAGCACTTCCTTCAAAAGCGGATCCGTATCCCCCGATAAAGCGGCTGAATTATTGAGTAGATTGCTCGCGTCAGTCGGCTCCATCGTCGCTATTAAAATCGTATTGAGCGATCTTGGCACGTCGATAGCGTGGACGGTCGGGTAGACTGTTTGCAGCGTCGCTGTCAGCGCATCCACAAGGCGGCGATCTTGCGGCGCACGCCCCACATTCATCGCCAGCACGCCGTCGTCGTTGAGATGGGCGGCAATCTCCTCAAAAAATTGGCGCGTGGTGAGATGCCATGGAATGTATGGGACTTTGTATGCGTCAAGGGTGATGATGTCGTAACGGCCGTCTAATTGGTTTAACTCAAAACGGCCGTCGCCGATGATCACATTCAATTGCGGGTCGTTCATCGCAAAATACTCCCGTCCCGCTTGGGCGATGGCTGGGTCAAGCTCGATGCCGTCAATGGCGATCTTTTCGTAGACGCGGATATATTGTTTGGGGATTGTGCCTGCCGCCAAGCCGATGACGGCCATCGTCTCTATATTGTCCACTGTTTCGTTAAAATAGGGGGCGGCCAGCATGATGCTCCAGACGGAAATGCGGGGAATACGGCCGTTGTCACAATAAAACGAATGAAACGCCTGCCCTTCGTTGAGCAATAAATAGTTGCAATCCTCCCGTCGAATGACTTGAATATAATTGTAGGGGGATTCGGTCTCAAAAATCTGTCCCTCATACGCTTTCAGCGTTCCTCCTGTCCAAAAAGCGGCGATGGGGATGAGAAAAAGGGAGAGGGCGAGGGGGATGAGGCTCTTTTTGCGGTTGATCTGCCATAAGCCGCCCAGCCCGATGAGCAGAAGGAGCGTGCCAAAGATGACGGCCGTTATCCGCGAGCCGTAGGTTGGAATGACCCATAAGACGGGCAAATACGTCCCTAACAAACTGCCCATCGTCGAGGTCGCATAAATACGCCCGCTGATGCGCCCCGCCTCGTCCACATCGCGCACCGCCAGCCGAATGGCGAATGGCGACATGCAGCCCAGCAAGGTGACGGGTATCGCCAACGCCATCATCACGCCAACAAGCGAGCCGGCAATCAGCCCGCCGTTCATGCCAAAAATAGCGGCGGAGGCGACTTTGAGCAGGACGCTGGTCAGCAGCAGGAAAAAGATGCTGGCGGCGCCGGTGATGGTGACGAGGGTGTAGAAGGTGGTGGGAAACGGCCGTTTGTCCGCCAACTTTCCGCCGAGAAAATATCCCAGCGTCAAAAACAGCATCACCAACCCAATCACATTCGCCCACACAATGTTGGACGTGCCATACACCGTCTGCAACAGCCGACTAGTCGTGAACTCCGTCGCCAGCGTACTCATACCAGCGATGAAAACGGTTAAAAATAGATACTTACGAGAAAAAGGGGAAACGGGCATTAAAAGAGGATTGAATACAAAAAGACAATCCGCAGATTACGCAGATTAGCGCAGATTTATTCGTTTAATCTGCACTAATCTGCGTAATCTGCGGATCAACTATACGTTTAACCAGCGAGGAACGCTTCCATGCTAGCCTTGCTGATACGGACAGCGTTGCCTAATTTACGCGCTTTCAAATCGCCGGCTTCGATGGCGGCTAAAATATCTTCGGGAGAAACTTGAAGGATTTCGGCGGCCTGTGCGGGAGTCATTACCGCAGGCATTCCCGCTTCTGCTGGTGCGGCGGCGGGGGGAGCGGCTTGCGGCGGCGGGGCTTGCTGGTATTGCGGCCGTTGCTGCTGTTGTTGATACCCTTGCATCGCGGCCATTCCCATCGCCCCCATGCCGATTTCGGCCATATTGCCGCCAGATGGGTTGCTGGCGGCGGCGACGAATGCGTCCGCTTGTTGTTTGGCGGTGTAGCTGGTGCCGTATCCCATATTGGTGACTACTTCCAATGATTTGGGATGCAATGCAATACGGATATTGAAATCAACCAACACCATGCCAATCGCGTCAAACTCTTCTTGCAACAGGCCGACGAGCAGTTCGTTAATATCTTTGGAAAAAGATTGAATCTGTGCCGGCCCCATATTTTTGGCGATGGCAAGTTCGCTCAATTTATCTTGCATCATCACGCCCAACATCGGGTCGAGACGCTGTTTGATCTGTTGTTGGCGCACGCTGTCACGGAATGCGTCCATCGCGTTGAGGAAACGCCATGGGTCTTTTACTTTGGTCACAAAGGTGCCGTTACCGACGATGGCACTTGCGCCCGGCCCGCGTTGCGGATGTTCGATGATAATGGGATTTGCGGTTCCCCATTTCATCGTTATGTCGGCAGTCTTGACATAATATACATCGGCGGTGAATATGTTTTTACCGCTAAAGGCGACATTTTGCATCAGGTCGGTGAGGAAGGGGACGTTTTTGGTGGTCAGGGTGTGGGTGCCGGGTGTAAATGTTCCCATCGCCTCGCCGCCGCGCACAAAAACGGCCGTTTCCCCTTGATTTACAATACATTGCGACCCCAGCCGAATGTCGCCCAGCCCGCCGCGCGGGAATTTCTGGACAAGTTCGTCTCTGAGCCAAGATTCAATTGCTACACGATCAAATATACGAGCCATGATTTTTTATCTCCGTTTTTTGGATGTCATACCTGCGAAGGCAAGTATCCATTCTTTACATAATTATGGATTCCCGCCTACGCGGGAATGACGGATGTTGACTTAAAATTGGTCTGTCACGCCTTTTAGTACTTCATTGCGGGAATTGAAGATGTCGTTTGCATTGCGAACGGCCGTGTCCAGCCCCCGTAACGCCCCGCGAATATCGCCATCATCTATTGTTGCTTTTTCTAACGCCGCCACATCGGCACTGATTTGGTCTGCATGACCAATCATGCTTTCGTCAAACGCATATATACGCGCTAAATCGTCTTCTTTGACCTTTACCGCATCAAAAAAGCCAGCATACCCTTGTGGCGCATCCTTGATTTTACCAATCAAGCCCATCAACCGATTGTCGGTGCGGCCTAAATCTTCGGCATAATCCATCGCCTTGATGATGTCACGGCTGAGTTCTTGGTGGGTGCGGCTTAATTGCAACCGCGCCTCTTCTAATCGAGAAGAGACCGTTTCGCGCAACAACTGGTCAGCTTCGCGACGGCGGCTTTTTTCCATGTAGCCGCTTAATCCAGGTACTTTTTCCAACAGCTTGCCTAAACCGCCGCCTTCGCCTTGAATTTTGTCATAGAGGTCAGATACTTGATCTTTCATTACTTGTTATCTCCTTTGTCGAATAATGATTACAACTTCGTTATTTGATTTAATCCAAAAAATACTCGGTGCCACAATAGGGGCATCGGATGACACCTTTTCCAGCTAATTCGAGTTCGCCGTCACAGTTGGCGCAGTTATGCAGTTCGCGTAGTTTTGTTGCCTGTTGCGAGTATAGCATACCTTCATCCCAATTAACATAGCCCGAGAACAGCCCCATCCCGACCAAATCTTGCAATAATCCTTTCACTTCTTCGGTGGATGATCCCATTTCGATGACAAGATCGCCAATGTCAACTTGCCCTTGTGTTTTGACGATGTTGAGCAGGTCGCGTTGCTTTTTGGCGCGGTCTGAATCTTCTGCTTCTTCACCGCCTTTCCATAGAAAGAAGCCGCCAAAGCCGAGTTGGGGCAACACGAGAGCGAAAAAGCCGAGTGTACAGCCAAGAAATGCAGCCATCGCATTACCTGCATCTTGATACATGATGAACATGAGGACAGCAATAACGATGCCGACGAGTACGCCGCCGATTAGTAAAATGATGCCTATAATTTTTCCCATTTTGTTCCTTGTTTTAAGGTAGGGGCGTGGCCTTGTGCCCGCCCAAAATCAGGGCGACCCAGCGGGTCGCCCCTACAGATATATTTTATCCGAATCCACGACTGCCGCCGCCGCTGCTGAATCCGCCGCCGCCGCTGAACCCGCCGCTAAAGCTGCTGCCTGAACTGCTGCGGCTGCTGGGTTTTACGCTTTTCATAATGGTGGAGGATGAGTTTAACATACGGGTAAGCCCGTTGGACATGGAGGAGAGACCGCCTGTCATGCCGCTGGACATGCCTTTTAAGGTGGGCATGGAGGGGCCGCTGCCGCTGATAGGGGTGCCAGCGGCTGTAGGTGTGCGGCCAACGCCTCTGCGTCCCATGCCGTAATAGCCGTAGGGGTGATACCAGCGGGGGATGGGGGTGGATGGCACGCGGGCAAATTTGCGTATCCATGTGTTTTCTAGGCCAAAGACGGTGGCGTAGGCGAGGTATTTCTCGAAAATATCACCGGCCGTTTCCAAATCTTGATACTTCTCTATATTTTTAAGGTAATTTTCAAACGCGCCCCACATTGCGGCCGCTTGTGTGCCTTTGTGTGTTTTGGCGGGCATATGACGGGCGATATACCATATAAGTGCGCCAACTAAAATGACGCTGATGGATGGGCAAACGGCCGTGCTGATTGAATCGCTGAATAGACTGAGTATGCCGGGAAGCAGAAAGAATGCTCCCCCCCCCAGTGCTAATATGCCCATACCTAAACAGCCGTATTGGGTGCGAACGGTGTCTGGTGATTTGGGGAACATTCCTTCTGCGGCTAACTCTTTATAGATAGATTTACGCAATCCGGGCAATTTGTCATTAAATTTATAACGCAGACTGCTGAGATGCCGCTCCTCTTTTCCTTGAAAAATGGCCTCAAGAAATTCACGTTCAAACGGCCGTAAATCTCCATCCGCCTTATCTGTGCGGGTAAACGTGTGGTCACTCTTCTTTTTATTCTTTTCCGACATCACAAGATATCCGCGTCGTGCCAGATCGACCAGCGTGGAGAGAATATCATGCAAGTCGGCGCGTTCATCAATCAGTGTGCCGACAAGCGCAGGCGGAAGGTCGTTGGGCGGTTCGGTGATGTATTCGGGAACGACGATGCCCGTTTTGGGATCGCGTCCAAGCATGTACCAGAGAGCGAGAACGAGCAATACCCCGCCTACCGCCATGCCGAGTGATAGAACACCAACAGCGAGCGATATTGTGTCACCGATCTGTTGCCGGCTTTGCCACTGGGGAACTTCGATGGGCAGGCTGTTGTGCGGGATTTGCACTTTGGTGATGAGTTCTTGTCCAGGCATGAGCGATTGGTTGAGGGTGTACGTTATCGTACGGCCGTTGTCGGAAACGGCCGTTGCCACCGCCGACGCATCTCCATCAACCAACCCCTCCACCAAATAATCCATCGTCTCCGTATACAGTTGCGGAGTGATCCCTTCGGGCAGATGGATTGTTACCGTGCTGGCCGCCACACGGCCAGGATGGTCTTTTGGAATAGCGATCCACGAGAGCGTGTCTCCATTCTCGTCTACAAAAATGCCCCCTTTAACCGTGTAGCTAAACGCATACTGCTGACGACCTATTGCCGGCTCAAAATACCATTTTATTATTACATCGTCAGCATCGTGATTGACTGTAAACGTATTGGGATTATTGCCATATTCCTGTATATATTGCACTCCATTACCAGAGACGGCGACATTGACAATACCGTCATTACTCCCCTTCTGATTGGTATAAATCGTGCCATACCCATATGTAAACGTGCCGCCAGAAAAGTCAAGCACCTGTGTTTCGGTGATACGCATATCTCCATTCTCTAGCAGAGTTATGTCAACATCAAATCTTTCCCAATAGAAACTTTTACTTTGGGCTTGGCTCTGCTGCGGGGCAACAAACAGAAGAAATAGAGCGAATGGAAGTAGGAAGAGTAGTCGGTTTAATGACGGTAATCGTTTACGCATAAAAATATCCTTTATACATGAGGTGAAGTTTTGGAGTTACGGGATCATCTGTTTTTGCATAATCCCGTAACATATAGGCTTGCTATTTCAGAGTGACGGGTAAGTAAGTTTTGTATATCGTATTAGCAACAACGACGGTAACTGTCTCACTATCTGTTTGACTTGATGCGTCGCTGACTTGAACAGTGGCGGTTGTACTGCCGCTCCATCCGCCTGTTGGGCTTACGCTGATAAAATGACCATTTGTTATGCTTATTCCCGCGCCTGCGGTGCCAGCATTTGTCAAGGTATAGGTCAAGCTGCTTATATCAGATGCACCTGGCGTAGTGTAATCATGCAAATCAAAGGCGGGGTTACGAGATGTGCTTGTTTCCATGAGTTGCGTAGGTAAGGATGATAGTTCAGGGGCGGTATCAGCCATTGTCCACCCTAAATCTTCTAATAAACCTAAAGTAACAGAGCCTGGACTATAGTTTGTTTCCCCGTTGGTTAAAGACCATGTCATAAGGGCATGGTCGGTGTTATTAAATATCTCGTCTAAGTGAGAGTAACTAGAGCCAGATTTCCATGTAGAGGGAGCGTGTAGTTTAACGGGATTGCCTCCATTCGCCTCTTTAGAGTGGGTGCCGTCAAAAAAGATATTGTTACTGGTTAATTGGTCGCCTAAAGCGGTTGTATTGTTTCCAAAAGAGAAAAGCGATGTTCCAGAGCCATTCTCAGTGAAGCGATCATAGATGAATGGGTACGGGCTTCCTGATCCCCAACTACCTGTACCGCCACTAACGCGCATAGAGCCGGCAAAACCGAGTCCATGCCCAATTTCATGCAAAACAACGGTGGCAAAATTCCACTTATCGTTGGGGGTATTGCTGTCTGTACCGAAATACCAATGTGAGAAATCGCTATTGAAATTGGCATTGATTTCAGAATCAGAACCGTTTAGGTCGGAGCCGTGAAGGGTGTTGGCAAGGGGCATGGGGTACCATGTATTCGATTGTGGCAGGTCGCTTTCGTTGGCGACATATCCATGTGCGCCAGCAGAGCCTAGAACATTTGCTCCAAGAGGTTTCCAGTAAGCATTAATAACGATAGTTGTATTTGAATCAAGTAAGGAAGCCCAAATATCAACAGCGTATTGGAAAGCGTCTTCTGCTCCCGCCTGTTGATCCCAAGTAGCCGCTTTATTGATGTAATTGACTGTTATAGTCGCTGCTTGTGGGCTGCGCCCTTGACGGAAAGATGCAGGGGCTAAGACAGGCTCGGGCGGATTGTCTGTGTGAACAGCGATGATGCTGGTCTCTGTTTGTATAGATGCGGCGAGGGATTCTGGCTGAGACGGTGTTTTTGTTTGGGCAACGGCCGTTTGCAAGAGCAGCGTCAGTAATATAAATGAAGTCAATAAAACGGTACGTCTAACAGAAAATATCAGGTTCATCATTACTCCTTTTGGGGTTAAATATATAGTAAATACGAGGTCAATAATAGTAGTATAAAGGATGAAAGAAGTGTTGTCTATCATCACTTATCTAACCAATTTAACAGGATGTTGTCTAAACGGCCGTCTGCCCCCATCCTTCCCAGCACCTCATTAAGCTCACGCAGCAGAATTTGATCATCCTTACGCACAACAATGGCGAATGGCTCCGTTGTAACAGGATCGGGCAACAGGCGCAGATCGGGATGAGATTGCAGGAGCAAACGGCCGTTTATCCCATCCATCACCGCCCCGTCAGCTTTGTGTTGGAGAACGGCCGTTAACGTCTCTTCGGCCGTGTTGTACGGCAGCACCTGCAACATCGGCGACACTGTTTGTTGTGCCATCGCCTCCACATGCCCCTGCGCGCCTAACTCGACAGCGATAGTACTCAATTCATCTATATCAATACTATCTGAATCTATCGGCACGATCAGCCGTTCGCCCGCATCAAAATAAGGGATGCTGTACGCAAAATCATCCATCTGCGACGGCATGATGACGAGCGCGGAAATGAGCAGATCAACTTTCCCCGTCAACAGCCCATCATACAAGCCATCATATCCAATCCAGATAAATTCAGTTGTTAAGCCCATCTCATCGGCGAGCATTTCAGCCAGATCGACATCAATACCGCGCAGCCCGTTTTCATCCCCGATTTCAAAAGGGGGATAGGTGGGATCAAGCCCGACACGCAAAATACGCTCTTTTTGGATGCGCTCCCATGTGCCGCTGTCACTGGTGCAGGCGGTGAGGAAGAGTACTAGAAGAAATAAAGCTCTGGCACAGCGGCCAAACCGTGTCGGGGAAGTATTCATTCCACAATATCGGACAGGTTTCTCCCAAGTTAGGCCATTCATGAAAAATAATGACAATCAAAGTTTTGGGTGATTCAAATTTAGAAATGGCCTAAACGGATTGGACAAGACTTGACAAATTTTCCTAATGATGCTCGTGTAAAATAAAATGCTGATGAAATTTGTCAAGTCTTGTCCACGATTTATTGAGAAGAGACGGAATAAGGATTAAATAAAATTAGAAACTTCCATCTGTCATTTCTGCGAAGGCAGGAATCTACAGTCTGGGAAATCATGGATTCCCGCCTTCGCGGAGCCTGCCCTCATGAAAATGGGGGAATGACAACTTTGGTAGTTAAATAAATCCTCGTTCCTTAGGCTATTGCTTCACTTTTCTGACGCGGGCGACGACGCGGGATAGTAAAGAAGAATGTGCTGCCAAACCCATATGTACTATCCACCCAAATTTCACCGCCATGTAATTCGACCAAATTCTTAGTAATAGGCATGCCTAACCCCGTTCCGCCTGCTATACGATTTAAGGTGCCGTCAATTTGACGGAATTGTTCAAAAACAACGGGGATGTCTTCCGTTCTAATGCCAATTCCTGTGTCTTGCACAGAAATAATTAGGAAATCAGCATCTTGCATGCGTACATCAACCATCACGCCACCTTTCTTTGTAAATTTAATGGCATTACTGACGATATTATACAAAATCTGACGGAAGCGCATCCGATCAACTTCAATGTGTTCAATATCTGGAGAGATGTATAGATCAAGATATAACGATCTTTCTTCGGAAAGTGGTTTTGCGGTGGCTATAATATCGTGAATTAGAGTTCCTATGTCTAAACTCTCGTACCGTAAATCCATCCGCCCAGCTTCAATTTTAGACATATCCAGAATCTCGCTAATTAGATCACGTAAGTGGATACCACTGCCCCGAATAAGACGAATATCTTCGTCCATTCTTTCGTTTAGGTCACCATCTAACCCTTCTAATAAGATGTCAGAAAAGCCTATGATGGAGTTGAGCGGGGTTCGCAGTTCATGGCTCATGCTCGCTAAGAATTCTGATTTAAGCTGATCTACTTGCCGTAATTTCTTGGCGGTGGCGACCTGTTCGGCATACAGCCGGCTATTTTGCACAGAAACGGCAATTTGTGAGCTTAATGTATGCTGAATCTTGACATCATCTTCGGTGAAATAGTCTACTTGATCGGATTGTAGATCAAATACACCGATTAAGTTTTCACCAACAATAAGGGGGACGGCCATCTCTGATTGAGTGTTAGGTAGTAATGGGTGGGGCAAGAAATTATCTGTATCATGCACGTTGTTTTCAATGACGGCACTTTTTTGACGGGCAACTTGGGCGACGATGGAACGGGCATTGATGTCAATTTCGCGTCCTTCTAAAACCATCAACCGACCAACAGCGCCGGAGCCAGCTTGTAGTACTAATTGCTGTTTATTCTCATCCATAAGATAGATATGGGCGTGGTATAGATTGAAACTTGCTTTGGCGAGGTCTGTGACGACTTGAAGTAGCTTATCTGTTTCAAGAATGGTGGAGGCTGCGGTGCTGACTTCGGCTACTGTTCCTAGTTCGGAGGAGAGACGCTCTTGTACGGCGAGGGAATTTTGCGTTTGCTCAAAAAGGCGGGCTGCTTCGAGTGCTTCGGAAATTTGTTCTGATATCTGTTGGAATAGCTCGCGTTCGTCATCGGTGAGTGGTTGATCGGGGTCTTCCTCTATGCCAAGAGTTCCGAATTGTTGGCCGCGAATGGATAGTTCTGTGGTGACGGAAGGGGGGGAGAGGGCGGTGTCTGTTGTTGTCGCAACGGCATTGGCGGTTCCGATTGGTTTGCTCAAGGTAAAGGGCTGCAATCCTGTATGATCGTATTGATACCCGATTAAACCATCTTTTTCTGCTTGTTGTTCCCAGCCTTCGCGGCTGCGTTCCTGTTGTAAGGCATTTAATTCGGCTAGCTGCATTTTTGTCTCATGCATGAGGTTGATGCTGCCAGTGGCAATGGCAATTTGCCCGCATAATCCTTCTATGATGAGTTCGTCATCAGAAGAAAGTGTGTTGGCTGTATCGCTTTGCACGTCTAGTACGCCTAAAATTTTGCCGCGTAGAATAATGGGTGAGGCAAGTTCCCCTTTTATCTCTGGAAGGTAGGGAACGGCCTGCCAAATGGGATCGTTAGAAATGTCGGAACGGAGGATTGATTCTTGGGTAGTAATGGCCGTGCCTGCCAATCCCACACCGCTCAAGGTTTCATATCCTTCGGCTACTAATTTTTGGCCGACATCACCATAACTACTGACTAATCTGACACGTTCACGTACGGCATCATAAAGAAATAGGTGTACATGATAAAAGTTAAAGGTTTCTTTTACTAATATAACTACTCGATCATATAGCTCTTTTAATGTATGGGAGGTAACGATTTCTTGAGCGACGGCCGTTGCCATTCTCATTTTTTGCCCGCGTCGATCTAATGATATTTGGAGTTCTTGTTCGGCTCTTTTTTTAGCTATCTCATTACCTAA
Source organism: Anaerolineae bacterium (assembly GCA_015486215.1). GTDB lineage: Bacteria > Chloroflexota > Anaerolineae > Promineifilales > Promineifilaceae > S016-13. Next base: position 28,797 of record WFSA01000107.1, read on the forward strand.
TGAGAGGCCGTAAAGTGACAAGAGTTCTAATTGATACGGGGCGACTGGTTCCTGTGTAATCAAATTATCGGTTGCCAGCCAACCTAGTAGATCGTCATGATTCCAAATACCAGAGAGCATTGCCGAACCGCGCCCGACGATTTTGTCAGCATATTTTAAGTCGCAATGATCGAAGAGTAACGGCCGTTTATCTCCGGTCAATATCAGCTGCATCGCTTCTGTTATCTCTCCATGGATATTACTTTCATCTACTATTTTTCCATTCTCGTCTGTCCCTGTTGTGCCGATATATTCCCCGTTTTGTGGATCGTGCAGTAACAATCCAAACCGACCGAATCCTAGTCGGGTACGCCCCATAATAACGGCTTGCTCATACAGGTTTTCCAGCGTATTTAGGTTGCTCAACTCCATACTTATTTTTTGTAAGGTCTGCAATTTTTCCTGAAAAATCCGTGCTTCAGCCTCACTTTGACGCAAAGAATTTGTTGCTTTTTTCTGCTCTGTGATGTCATTCAACACGGCATAAACCATATCTTTGCCGCTTATTTTTACAATAGTAAGGGTTACATTTACCGAAAAATCTTCTCCATTTATACGACGGTGAACCCATTCAAATTGATGTGTGCCTTTTTCATAGGCAATTTGGATCATTTCGCGCTCTTTTTCATCAGAGTTACGGCCGTCTGGCTGTCTAGGAGGTGATAATTTATACGGGTGTAAAGATAGAAGTGATGTTTTGTCCTTTGCCCGCATCATTTTTGTTGCTGCTAAATTACAATCAATAAAAACATTCTTGTCCAATATTAAAATGGCATCAGCCGAGCGTTCAAAGAGTTGGCGAAACTTCGTTTCACTTTCTTGTGACTCTTGATTGCGTAAGATCATGATCAAACCAGATAGGTTCTTATTTTCATCAGTAAAGAGAGATGCACTAAGTTGGACGGTGATAAGACGGCCGTCTTTCGTATATCGTTTTGTGTTCATTGCATGAATATTGCCGTTTCCATCATGCAGCTGCTCAATCGCCTGTGTCGTCTCCTCTTTATTTTGCTCGGGCACAAAATCAATATGTTTACCGAGTAATTCATCAGATGACCAGCCAAAGGTCTCTTCAAACGCATGGTTAATATAGATGGCGTGACCATCCATATCATAAATGGCGATAGGGTCTGGGGATGCGGCTAATAGCTGCTTGTATATTCCCTCCTCTTGTGGTAATTGTGCATTATTGCTCATTTTCCACCTCGCCTATTCTTTGCTCTGGATTCAGTTGGATAAATGCACGTCGGCCTAATGCGCGGGAGAGTTCCTGAACGGCCGTTTGCAGCACCACCTCCACTGTAGCCGAGCCGCGTACACGCTCTGTAATTTGTCGCAGCATCTGCTCACGTTCGGCGCGTTTCGCGGTCTCTTCTAATAAGTGAATGCTGTGAATGGAAACGGCCGCTTGTCCAGCCAACGCCATCAATCGGCGCACTTCATCATCTGGAAACAGTTTAGTCTTATCATAAACTGCATTGATATATCCAAACCATTGACCGCCGGCAACTAATGGTACAAATATGGTGCTGACCGCTTCAAACAGATGCACATATAATTGACGCGCCTTATCATCCATTCGCGGATCAGTTATGAGATCTTCAATTAAAACTGGTTCATCTGGGTTTAATATAGTACGTGCTGATGGAAAAGATCGTAGAGGGTAGCTTGGTGTGGTGAAGCGGCCTTCGTATTTAACGGCCGTTTTCCGTGCCATCACATGTACCGTTTCGGGGATATTATTCCCTACCCACGCCTCGCTAAAATAGTTCAAACTAACATTATGCGCCCCAGAGCCAAGCAGCGTATATGCACGCAACACATCCATAACATCATCATACGAATCGGCACTATTCAGCTTTTCGCCCGCCTCATATAACGTTTCCGTTTCGCGCAATGTGCCTTGTTGTGCCATAAAGGCACGCCGCCTCGCCACAACAGCCGCCAACGGCTCTCGCAATCTTGTCCACAAGAACCGTTCATCTTCTGTAAATTGATGTGCCTCTGCCCACCGCAAAGAGATGAACCCTTGCCAACGCCCCGCGCTTTGCATAGACACAATAATTACCGCCCCATCCTCATCCCCCATACGTTCATCTTCGGCATTGTCAACAATAAATGTCACTTGAGAGGGGTTACGCAAGCCGGTATGCGTCTCTCCATGCTGCTCAATAAGAAACGGCTTCATCAACGTTTCTTCCTCTAATTGAGGCTTTCCATCTTTCCAATAAGCGGCCGTATACGCATATACTGGTATCTCATCGGCCGACTCCTCTACATAATACAAGGTGATTGATTGCTCATCATTGATTAGCAAAGCTAACGCTTCAACAATATCAGATTCATTTCTTGCGCGTGATAAAGCTCCTTCAACGTTAGATAGTTTTTCTAATTGAGCCGCCCGCATTTGCGTATCGGCAAACAAACGAATATTTTCAATGGCAACAGCAAGATATTGGGCAATACCCATCATCAACTCTATATCTGATTCTGTATACGCATCAAATGCATATGTCTGAATGGATAAAACGCCCATCATCTTTTGCCCTGATTGCATTGGAACAAATAGTTGTGACTTTGTGTACTCTTTTGATCTGTCTCCTATAGATTCGCTGGCACGCTTATCTTCTTGCTCTAAAAGAAGAGCTTCTTCACGAATCAGATGACGCACAACAGGGTTGCCGCTATCAATTACTATACGTGAATTGGAAGAGTTGCGTAGTGGAACCGCGGGGCTGGTGGAGCGGTATTCCTCTTCAAAAATGAAGGGATACTCTACGGTATCATACTCGGCATCATAAAAGCTAATAAAGAAAGCGTCAACAGGCAGCGCAACACGAAGTTCATTATAGACAACTTCAACAGCATTTTTCAAATCTAACTGTTTAGAAATCGCTTGTGCCACACGGTTAATAATGGCAAGCTGCTCCGCACGCTCTTCTGTTTCACTAAACAGGCGGATATTTTCCAAAGCGATAGCCACATAATTGGCAATACCTTGTATTAGGTCGGCATCGGAATCCTTGTACACATTATATTGATCACTTTGAATAGATAATACACCTAATTGTTTTGTTCCTGCCCGTAATGGAACAAACAGTTGTGAAACAGAAGGATGCTGCTCAAGATCGCCCATGAAGCTTTCACTAAGTGGGTCTTGAGCAATGGATTCTCTTGGTGTCAGATGTTTTATGAAATACTCATCCGTCTGTATAACGTGGTGCGATCCAGTTCCTGGTATTAATGTCTTCACTTGTTCTTCCTGATACAGTTTTCCATTCTCTATATACATGGGCACTATCAAGGTATCAGATTCAATATTGTATGACCCTAAAAACAAGCTGTTTATGGGAAGGATACGCTCAATTTGATGATAGATTACGTTTAGTATGCGTTCTATGTCTGATTCTTGAGAAACAGCTTGGGCAACTTGATTGATGATTGTTAATCGTTTGGCCTGATCTTCTGTGGCCGAAAGGGCACGTTGGGTTTCGTCTGTAAGTCGTAAGTTTTCGATACGGGCGGTGAGTTGGTCGGCAACGGCCGTTATAATTTCAACTTGTTCGTTATCCCATTCTTCTTCATCACTTTGAGCAAACAGGGCAAGATTGCCGATTTGTTCCCCATAAACGAGGAGCGGATGATCATATGGAGTTGTGCTGGTAACGGCCGTTTCTACCTCATCTACTTTTTGCACCCCGCCAGCATTATACATAAATGATAATGCCTCATCTTGTGTATCTGTATACGCATCCCACCCTTCGCGCGTCAAGCGGCGCGTCAATAGCTCCTTCTCCCGCAATGTCTTTTCCGACTGCTCATACAAACGCGCATTTTGAATGGCAAACCCGATTTGCTGTCCCACAGCCGACAACCACTCAATGTTAGAGTCCTGTATTGTTAACCGCTGTATGCCAAACAGGCAGAGTGTTCCCAATATCTTCCCTTGCGCTATCAACGGCACACCTTGATAAGAGTAATACCCATCGACCACCATGCCGCTGACATCAATTGGCGCATCTGTACTCATATCTGTAATTAAAATCGGCTTCTCGTCACGATAAACCAGATCGCATAATGTTCCATCCATTCCCGTGTCATGGAAACGAGCCACCCACTCTTCTGGCAAATGATGTGCATGTAATTCAAGCGATGCACTTTCAGGGCTGACAACGCTAAATAAACCTGACTCAAAGGTCGTGACCTTCAATACCTCTTCTAGCACCTCTTCTAGCACCTCTTCTAACGCTAACGTACCATTAGCTGCTTCTGTGATGGTGAGTAATGCTTCCGTTTCTAACAATGCTTCTTGTGTTTCATTATATTGACGGGCATTATCTAATACAACGGCGATTTGCGAAGCTAATGTGGTATGTATATTCAAATCTTCTTTAGAAAAAAGGTCTGTTTCATCAGCTTGCAAATCCAATACACCCAGCACACGTTCACCCATAAGAATCGGAATCGCCATCTCAGATTGTGTATTTGGCAAATACGGGTTGCTCATATAATCAGGCAGCGTCTTTACATCATTGACGATAACGCCCTTGCGGGTACGGGCCGCCTTGACCACCAAAGAGTAAGGATGATCGAATGAAATATGATGCTGTTCAGCAACCAATGCCCGGCCAGCCTCACCAGCACCAGCCTTTAGTCGCAGGGTTGTTTTATCATCACTCATTAAATAAATATGGGCATGATACAACTCAAACTGTTCTTTTGTACTATCTGATACTAATTGCAATAGTGCATCTGGTTCTAATATAGATGAAATGGCAACACTAACTTCGGTGACCGCTTCTAACTTATCTGCATGTTCTTGAATGGCCGCCTCAATTTGTTGTTGCTCGGTAATATCACGATTATAAATAACAATCCCTGTCATTTGATCGCCATCATAAATTGTTCGTGCTTTACGCCATATGGGAACAAGGGTGCCATCTTTTTTAAGCAGTTCAAGTGTGCCTTCGGCTGCTCCTTCCTCTTTAAGTTTAGGATAAAGCTGCTTAAACATAGGTATGCAATGTGGTGCAAAAAATTTGGTTGTGTGCTGCCCAATCATTTCATCCCGTTCATATCCTAATATTTCTAAATTCGCTTCATTGCAATCTATGATATTCCCTTGGGCATCAAGCTGTTCAATTCCATCTGAGGCAATATCAAACAGCATACGGTAACGTAATTCGCTGGCTTGTAAAATCTCCTGGTCTTTTTTACGTTTAGTAATATCCCGCTTAATGGCAATAAAATGGGTTATTTGCTCATTAGTTGCCTGCACAGGTGTAATGGTCATTTCCTCTATATATAATGAGCCATCTTTACGTCGGTTGACAAGTTCATTGTGCCATACATGACCATCTAAAACAGTTTCCCATAAATTTTTGTAAAAACTGGGTTCATGCTCTCCTGATTTTAAGACATGCGGGTTATTACCAAGTGATTCTTCAAAGGTATAGCCTGTCAGGGCTGTAAATGCTGGGTTTACCCATTGAATTATGCCCTTTGTATCGGTGATGAGCATAGCCTCGGCGATCGCTTTCAAAGCTTTATCTTGTAATTGCAAGCGTGCTTGTGCCTGCTTACGCTCTGTAATATCCTGTGCAAATGCGACGAAGCCAATTGGAGCGTCGGCATCATCTTTTAACAAAACAACTGACATCCATGTGGGGAATACTGTGCCGTCCTTTCGTTTGTGCCCAACTTCATCTTGATGACTGCCTGATTTTCTTACATATTGATTAAATACAGCGACTTCATTTGCCAACTGTTCTTTGGTATGGAGTACTGATAAATCTTGCCCTATAAGTTCATCTGGTTTATAGCCGTGCATCTCTGCCCATGCTGGATTAACAAATTGGATAACGCTTTCTATATCGGCAACGGCCGTTCCATCTAATGATTGTTCGACAGCCATTGCTAACTGTCGTCTCTGCTTCTGTTCCTGTTTGCGGCTGGTCACATCACGAAAGCTCCATACCCGCCCCACGACCTGATCATTTACTCTTTGGGGTTTGGATATGCGTTCAAAGACACGGCCGTCTTTGAACGTCAATACATCAAAACTTTCCGCCTCTGGATTGGCGTATAACTCTTCTACCTTGCGTATAAATTGGTCGGGATCGGACAATTGATCAAGGATGAAGGCTAGACCCGGCTCCTCATCCTTAGCGGCCAATATCTCAGCCGGCATACGCCACATTTGGGCAAATTGTTGATTTGCACGAACAATTTTTCCTTGCCCATTCACAACCAAAATGCCATCGGCGGTAGAATCCAATGTTGCCGTCAATAGTGATGAAGCATCATCCAATGCTTGTTGTTTATCCTCTTCTAGCAGACAAGCGTTTGCTGCCATGGCCAATTTTTGGAGCAACGGCCGTAATGATTTCATCAATAACGGATCGATTGGCTCTTTATTCTTCACCAGCAGCAAAAATCCAAAACTGGGCAGCTCAAATAAGTGATAGTAATTGCCAGATTCAGCCCGCCTCACAAGCGGCATCTTTTCTGCATAACTGGCAAGCTCTTTTTGAACCAGCATATCGGTAATAAATGTCATCGCCTCTTGATAAGCAGTATTACGTTTGGTACGGTGCGGAATGGTATACTCTTTCTCAAATGACCATGTGCCATCTCTCCCATCTGCGACATGGTAAACACCACCAGCCACACAATTTATTTTTCTCAGAAAAACGCTGAGGCTGGATTTCAACATATGGCGCATATCCAGGCTGTCACCAATAGACATGGACAGTTCGTAAAGAATTTCAAGCTGTTGAAGATTTTGGCTTTGGGCTGTTGTTGACTTGCTCATAAACTATCCTGAATATAAAAGGGAGAGAAGGTGTACACCATCACTCATTACTCATTAAAACGCGGCTATAACGGCCGTGTTATTATAAAATTGGGCAAATCTTTGGGCCACCCAACGGGGTCGCCCCTACTTCTTTAATGCAGTTTTACGACTGCTTTTTTTACTTTCAATGCCCGTCCTAATTCGGCAACGGCCGTTTGCATTGCCCCTTCCACCGTTTGCGCCCCGCGAATCTTTTGGTTAATCTCGTTGATCAATCGCTCCCGCTCGGCGCGCTTTTGCGTGGTTTCAAACTGTCGGGCATTTTGTACTGCTATGCTGATTGCACCAGATAAAGTGCTTAACAGCCGCTGATCTTCATCATCATACAGATGATCTACGCGATAACTATTGACTCCGATGACACCAATTACTTTATCGGCAATTAACATAGGCACACCGATAAAGGTGTCTGGAATGCGCCGCAAACCTTCTATTAAACCACCGCGTTCGATGAACTCTGCTTTTGTGCTATTGAAGATAAACGGCCGTTTTGTCCGAATAACCTCGGCCGTAAAACCGCCTTCCTCGTCAGCCAATCGAGAAGGCACATGCTGTATACCAATATCTTGATTATAAAAATAAGGGAAATCAATCATATTAGAAGAGGCGTTGTACAGGGCAAAAAAGACACTTTTAGCAGAAAACGCTTCTTGCAAATGCGGCCCCACACTCTCAAATAATGTTGATAACTCCAGATGGGTAGAAACCATTTTGCTGATCTCATTGAGCAGAGTCAACTCTTCACTGCGCTCTTCTGTTTGACGTAGCGCATCTTCTGTGGCGGTGAGCAAGCGGGCATTTTCTAGAGAAACGGCCGTTTGCTCCACAACATCCATCGCCAATCGCAACGCCTCATCATCCCATTTTTTATTGCCAAATATATCTACCAACTTTACCGTGCCAATTATCTCCCCGCGCACAGAGATGGGAACAGCTAAGACATCCTCATCCGCATGTGCCTGCCAATCATCAAATAACCAAGCCGGCCTATTTTTATCATCAGCCTCCGCAGCCGTATCCATCGACAAAAAAGCGTCTGCACTCTGCTCATAAACATACGCCGTCTGTATCTCATCAGAACCTGTCCACGCATCCCGAATGTAACGACGATGCGTGCTTCTCTCCTCTTGCAAACTTTCTTCCACTTGCGTAAACAGACGCGCACTATCAATCGCTGATGATAATTGATCCGCTAATACTTCCAAAATAGAGAGTTCCTGCTCTGAAAATCTATTCAATTCCTTGCTTTGAAGGGTGATTGCGCCCAGAACATGATCGTATGAACGGAGAGGGAACATAATTTCCGATTGTGTGTCTGGTAAAAGCTCGTTCTCTTGCGGGGTACGGCTGTCTGTATGCTCAACAAGGATAAGCGGCTCACCATTCCGAATACATTTTCCGATTGATGACTCATCCTCTAAAGAGATTCTATATCCACGATGAATCAATTCCTGCCCAGCTATGCCCGTGCCAGCATGAAAAACAGCCCACTGTTTATATTTATCTATTAAGAATACGCCCACATAATAAAAATCAAACTGGCTGCGAATCTGTTCCACAGATACGGTCAGCAACTCCCATAAATCTAATGTAGAAGCGGCCGTTTGCCCAATTTTAGATACAGCTTGCACCTGCGCTGCATATTTTGCCACTGTCTGAACATAACCTTTCATCACCTCAGCATGATAATCATCAGCTATATCAAGAACAGTCATCTGTTGCTCTGGCAATACCGTTGCCAGACAAAAATGGCGTACCGTCCGCCCCATCTGCATAACCGACTCTTCGCTCAAGCCGATTTCATAATGCGCTTGGCCGCGTTGCTGGGGCAGTGTTGGATCCATCTGCTCTACATAAGCAAAAAAAGTATCTGCCTCAGATTGATGTATCTGTTCAAGCTGAGATGGTTGCAGCTTATCCTTATTTGTCATCCTCGTATCTAACAACGCCTGTTTATATAACGAAGCCAGCTCTGATTTATGATTACTCAATGCGTTTGAAATAGATTGATAAGCGGTCATTTTATTCATTAGGCGTATCTTCTCAATAAATCGTGGATAAGGCTTGACAAATTTCATCAGCACTTTATTTTACACGAGTACCATTAGGAAAATTTGTCAAGTCTCCCCAGAATACTGAGAAGATACCATTAGGCCATTTCAGATAAATACTTATTTGTGTAAGTGGTCACCCTCTCTCATTATTTGTACATTGATTACATGGATGAACACAGATAAAAGCAAAAAATCAGTGTCGTCAGCGCATCAGTGTCCCATTTTAGCTGAGGGTGTTAGTAATTACTCTTTCTGCTCATTCATATCGCCTATACGGACAAAAGCGTGAGAAGCACCCAATGCTTGTGTAAGTACTCGCGCCGTTGTCTTTAATACTGCCTTTACATCGGTAGCTTTGCCAATTTCAGCGGTGATTTCACGGGTCAATTGCTCGCGTCGTGCGCGTGCCTGCGCTTTGGCGAATAAATGCAGATTCTCCAGAGCTAATCCCACATGGTTGGCAATACCATATAGTAATGAAACATCATCTTCTGTAAAATTATGGAATTGATAATTTTGTACTGACATCACACCGATAGTTTTTGTACCTGCCTTTAGCGGGATGAATGCCATGTTAGACGGCCGTTTCCCCTCATCCTCACCATCAGCTAAAATCAGATGGTGATCATCTGTCTCACTGTCCCAGAATTGCTCTGGTGTATAATTTACACAAATTGGCTTGCCGATTTGCCACACCTCCACCGTCTCTAATGCGCTGTCAACACCCATCGGCTCTGGCTGGTGCATCTCTCCATTATCATAGAAATAGGGGAAGGTGAAATAGTTATGGGCATCATCATAAATAGCGATAAAGAACGTATCGGTAACAACTGCACGGGCAATTTGTTCATGGACAGATCCGAACAACTCGCTCTCATCAACCTGTTGTGAGACGACTTGTGCCACTTCATTGATAACTGCCAACTGTTCAACACGCTTATCTAGCTCTTGACGGCTTAACTCTGTTGTTTCTAACAACCGCGCCCGTTCCAACGCAGCCGCAATTTGGTCTGCGGCTGCTGCTAATAACGCTTGTTGTTCATCTGTCAACGGCTCGCCAGATGGGTTTCGCGCATTCAAGCCGCCGATTGCGGCTCCTCGCACTGTTAGTGGGGAGTGGACGGCCGTTTTGTCCATAATACCATCCCCGTTCACACCATCCTTAATCGCCTGCACGCCGCGATATTGATTAAATAGATACCCTTGCACCGCTTCTTTCTGTTCATCAGCAAACGCTTTCCAATCTTCACGAGACACCCTTTGTTGCAATTGGGTCAATTCAGCTAACGCCTCTTGTACTTCTTGATATTGGTCTATGTTCCGTAATGCAGCCGCAAGCTGTGATGCCAATGCCGTCTGCACATCAATATCTACCTCTGTAAAATAATTTGATTCATCGGCATATAAATTGAGAATGCCAAGCAATTCGCGGCCAACACTCAAAGGAACAGCCAGCATAGCGCGGGTATTGGGCAGCGTGTCCATCATTATATGCTCTGCTTTCAAAGAGAGATCGTTAACAATTATCGCTTTACGCTGATATGCAGCACGAGAAATAATACATGCCTTTTCATTTACCATTACTAGTCGGGCAGACTCGATGGGAGGATGCTTCTTGGGAGTGGAAACGGCCGTTAGTCGCAATGTCCCCGTCTTTTCATGCAGTAAGAAAATCCGCACATGATAGAGATCGAATTGCTCCTTTATCTCATCAACCACAAATTGCAACAATGCGCTGCGTTCCATCATTCCAGATGCCGCACGACTGATCTCGGTCACAATTTGCAGCTCGTGTACCCGTTTACTTGAGACATTTGCCATCCGTTTACGCACGATCACATTTGCCAACAGATTTGTAAACAGATTTAGTAACTCTGGCTCATAAGATTGCATCGGCCGTTGATGCAGTAAATTATCTACAGCTAACCAACCAAGCGGTTTTTCTTCATAGTATAGAATTGTCACTATACTCCAGCCTCGCCCAACAACCTTACCATCATAAAATAAATCCGTGTCTACCCTGACTTGCCGCCGCTGTTTTGCTTGCAAAAGCGGCTCTACCCATGACCCTGCAATACGGATCGGCCCCATTTGTTCAGATTCATTTTGCACAATACCATCTACATCTACGCCAACAGTACCAAACATAACGGTATTATCGGCATCAAATAGCCATAATCCTAACCTGTCGAACCCAAGAAGTGAGCGACCTAGCTCAATCGCCTGCCTATAAATATCATCTAACGTTTCTGTATTGCCTAATGTTGTGCCAATTTCATGTAAGCGTGTCAACTTCTCTTGGAAATCGCGGGCGGCTTGTTCACTACTTTGCAAAGCAGCGGCGGCAGCATGGCGTATTGTCATATCGCGCATAGTGATGTTGAAGCCGACTACTTTACTGTCCATATCATAATTGATACCCACAGTTTCTTCAACGGTGATCCATGAGCCATCTATACTGCGTAATGCTGTTTCTCTAACCCACTGCCCATGTTCTATGGCAAAGGACAGCCCCACTGTTATAAGATTGTCTGCATCTACCGGTGTATAAAAATCGGTGCGGTTCATTTTACTAACATCATGATCGGCAGCCAGTCCCATCATCGCTAAACCAGATGGATTAATATAGGTTACTTTTCCATCTATCGTTCCCACACCAATGAAATCGGGATGATTTTCTACGATACCAGCTAATAATTGCGCCCGCTCGGCTAATCGTTGACTTTCAATAGTCACAGATAAGATATTGGCTAACTGACGTACAAAACCAATATCTACAGAGTTGAGAAAATTTTCTCTTGTGCTGCCGATATTGAGTACGCCAAACGCATTGGCACCGACAGATAAGGGGGCTAAGATAACGCTTTTGATATTATTTGCCTGCCAATAGGTGTAATCGGGACAATCGATTAATGGTTGTTTATTGGGGAAGCACATGAGCTTGTTCTCACGAATAACTACACCCGCCACCGTTTCATCAATAGGTATAGATGTTCCCGCAGACATCACATTCTCTATACCGCTTACAGACATAATGTTTAATTTAGTTCCAGATGGAGATAGGTTTAATATAGAAACTCTATCTGCGTGCATCATTTCCATGATGTGTATTTCAGCGATGCGATATACATCTTCCAAATCGGCAGCTATGGTTAATGATGTACTCAACTCGTTTAATAAGGATAGGTTGCGCGATTGTTGCTCGCTGATGGTCAATGTTTCAGCCAGCTTCAACTGTTGTTGTTCCGCACGCTCAAATGTGCGGGCATTTTGGAGCGCGAGCGCGGTTTGGGCGGCAATAGCTTGCAGGAGATTGACTGTATCCTCGTTAAAAACATGAACAGTGTCATGTTGAATATCTAAAATACCCAACACCCGATCTCCAATAGAGATGGGGACACCAATTTCGCTTTTTGTATGGGGCAGGTTGGCATTGTATAACCAGCCAGTATCTTGCATTACATTATCAATCAAAACGACTTCATTGTTCATTGCCGCACGACCAATAACACCCTCTCCCATCCGTATTTTATGCCCGGCAAGCAACATTTTTTGCCCAACTTTGCCGCTTCCGCTATGCAGCACAAGGTATTCCCCTTCTTCATCAAGCAAAAGCAGTTGAGCATGATAATAGCCAAAGGCGTTGACCATCTGTTGCACAACTTCGTCAACCAATGCTTCTACAGATACGATCGTGGAGAGGGTGCGGCTGACATCGAAGCTGGTTGTCAATACATGTGTACGACTAGCGACACGCTCTTCTAATGAGCTGATGGAACTGCGTAATTGATCGGTCATGCTGTTAAAAGCGATAGCTAATGTGCCGATTTCATCTTTTGTTTCGACAGCAGCATATTGATTGATATTCCCTTTAGCGATGGAAACGGCCGTTTCTGTTAAATGATCAATTGGTTTTGTAACCAATCCAGCCATATATGCTGTAATCAGACCGCCAGCCACTACCGCAATGATGCCTAATACCAAACTGGCACGTTTCAATGTTTCAACTGACTCAAATGCCTCCGTGTACTCTTGTTGTGCCACCATACCCCAATTTAGGTTATCCAATGTTGACAGATCTCCCTCTGTAGTCAGGCGGGAGAACATAAGTGCATAACGCACTGTGTTGATATTAGTAATCAATAGATCATCGGGGGAAGAGATTATCTGATTGACAATATCTATATTAATAAGCGGTGGCTGTAATTCAACAGTGCCACTTGCGGCATCAAAGATCGCTGCTTGACCGTCAAAAAGAAACTCTATCGTCCCTGTCTCCTCAAATTGATGTGACAAAGCAAGCAAAATCCTCAGATCATATGATGTATACAAAACACCGATAATATCGCTTCTATCATCTGTATAAATTGGTACGGCAATAGGGATAACGAGTATATTATTATGATCGTAGATTGGCTGCCCGATATAAACAGAACCGTCGCCATTGTTGTAAGCCGCTTGCCACCATATTGTATCTCTGTAGGTATATTGGTCTGGTATATAGGTGGCTCCAACCAAGCCGCCATACTTATCAGCTGCCAGTATATTCAAATGATCGTTAAAGGTTTCTTGGAATGCGGTTAATGTATGGGATGCGGCACTATCTGTAATATACTCCTCCAATATCTGCCGCCCGTCCTCGTCAGCCCATTGTGCTTCTAGCTCGTCAATTGCTGCCAATGCGTATTCTGGCTCCCCATACTCAGCGGTTTGATTTTGCACTAGAACATGCAAAAAGCGATCTAAGCTCAACGCTCTCAATACTTGAACTTGTTGGGTTAATAGTTTTACGGCCGTCTCGCTTACTGAATGGGTGGTGAACTCCATATTAATAGCCAACTGTTTTGCTAAGGTATTATAAGCGATGTCCCGTGCCTGCCGTACTACTAATCCAATAGTAAGTATAAGTAGCAATGCTGAGATAAATGTCAATTTCCCCCGTAAGGTGTAGTGAGAAAATTGCACAAAAGTTGCTATTAAAGAGAGCGAAAAAATAATAAATGTAGCTGTGTATATAATGGCCGCATCAGCAGTATATAATGCGGCACGTGGAGCAACCCATGGCAAACTAGCCCAATAAAGATCAAGCAGGACAATCAAGATTCCCGTTACAATAACGGCGAAGATCGCTTTGTTTGCCTGTTTTGGCGGCCAAAATTGAGTGATGATAAGGGGGATGATACTGGTAAAAGCAAATGTGATTGGTAATCCAACACCTGAAAATCCAACCGTTAAATAAATATCAAAAGCAAAAGCTGTAACAGCCATCAAGGAAACACCTTGTACATATGCCCCTTTTCTAACAAGTATTACAGCAGCAAAAAGGATAGCCGAAGCAACCAATCCGATGACGGGTTCGATCCAGCTTGTGCCAATGGATAGTGACCACGCTAAATCCAGCAAAACAGCAATTGTGGTTGCTACAGCCAGAATGGTAAGGGTTAGTACCCCCCATTGCTTCTGTTTTTCTCGGTATTCTAACTCTTGTGATAGTTGCGATTCAACTGTTGTCATAATCTATTACCGTGTCAGGGTATCTTCTCAATAAATCGTGGACAAGACTTGACAAATTTCATCAGCACTTTATTTTACACGAGTATCATTAGGGAAATTTGTCAAGTTTCCCTAGAATACTGAGAAGATACATGAATAGGGTGTATTACTCTTCCACCTCGTCTAAATAGGCAAATATCTCTAATCCCATTGCCTGACCGACTTCTTTAACTGCCGTTTTCAATACCGATTCGACATCAACAGTGTTGTTTACACGATTTGTAATTTCGCGCAATGTATGTTCATGCCCTGCCCGTTTTTCTGTTTCATCCAACAAATTACGATTTTCAATAGCGACAGTAGCTTGTACACCAAATGCTGTTAACAACTCTACCTCTGCTTGTGTAAAATCGGGTTGATTAAGTTGGTTAGTAATGGTCAATGTCCCTAAAATATCGTCTTGATAAATCAGCGGCACAACGAGTATAGAGCCGATATTGCGGCTCAATCTATATTCATGTGCAAAGACAGTTTCGCGCTCATCACGTGTAAATTTAGGAACAAATGCAGTCTCTTTTTCGCGCAATGCCCATCCGCTTAACCCATCCCATATATCTTCAAACTGAATATCTAGATCGGTTCTTTTGCGCTTTTCACCGCCAGAAACTATATGTGTAATTATCTCTTTTTCCATATCACATAATAGCAACAGGGTGTTGTGTGCATGGATAGAGTTAGCTGCGCTGTCAGCAATTGTCTGTAACAACTCTCTATTATTATCAATGGTCGGCAATATACGTCCGATGTCATAAAGTGTTTCTGTCTGATGTCGGCTGAGTTCTGTCTCTTCAAATAGGCGTGCTCGCTCCAATGCTTCTGCCACCTGTTCCGAAATAGAGTCTAATAATGAGAGATCGTCATCAGAAATATCCCTTCCATCCACTTTAACATTAATGCCGCCAATTGCAGTGCCACGGACAGTCAGTGGAACGGTAATTGTCTCATCATTGGTACGCGCTTCTATCGTGTCATTTGGGTTGATAGCTGTTATTTTTCCATGAACGGCCGTGTACCCTGTCATATCCCGATTTGCAGAAGTCAAAAATGTCTGCCAGCCTTCATATGAGGAGATACGCTGCAAAATACCCAAATTCTGCAATGCTGTCTGCGTCTTTTCATACTGTTGTGCATTTTGCAATGCTATCCCGATCTGTGTTGCCAATGTTATGTAAACAGAAATGGCTTCATCATCAAAATGGGCAACCTTATCTGACTGAATATCCAATACTCCCATCAACTGCTCACCAACAATCATCGGAACAGTCAACTCAGAACGTATATCTGGAAGCAATGGGTGAGACAAGAAGGCGGCTTCTGTACGTACATCATTAACGATTACACCTCGTTGCTCGCGTGCGGTTTTGGCTGCAACGGACCCCATATTGCTCATGCCGATAATAATCTTCTGCCCTGCCGCCATACGACGACCAATCTCGCCGGATCCAGCAACAGAAAGTAAATCTTGGGATTTCTCATCTATCAGAAAAACATGGACATGATACAGGTTAAATCGTTTCTCGATCAAATTGACAACGGTTTGTAAGAGTTCTTGCGGATCGAGAATAGAGGCAACGGTCGTTCCCGCCTCAGCCACAATTTGCAACTCATCAGCGCGTGTCTGTACTTGAGTAAGAAGCATCCGTGTTTCCAAATACGACGTGATACGATGAGATACACTACTAATCCAGATTTTGTCATCTTCTTCAAACTGCCGATCTGACTGATACGCCACTATAAGCTGTCCTGCATACTCATCCTGAACGCGCAACCCTTCAATAATATGGGTTTGTGTTTGTATGGCAGTGGCATCCCCATAAATTTGTCCTTCATAAAGGATAGCGGCCAAAGGATTATCCACATTACTCATCGCTTGTGGAATACGTGCCGCTGTCCATTCCAAAAATGGCACTATTTGCGGCATCTCTTCAATTTTGCGCCCAATGGCATTAAACAAGTTAAGCTGCGCCACTCGCCCTGCCAGCTCAAGTTCAACCTCTTTCATGTCGGTCACATCAGTAGATATGCCAGCGACTGCATAAACCTCTCCTTTCTCATCGAATAAGGGGAATTTAACAGAAATATATGTATGTATTCCATCAGAATGGGGAACTTTTTCTTCATAAGAGAGAGAGTCCTGACGATCTAAAACATCAAGATCGGATCGACGCATGGCATTAGCAGCGTCTACAGAGAAGATGTCATGATCAGTTTTTCCTTTAATCTCTTCATTGCTAATCCCAAATATATTTTCATACTGCTTGTTTACAAGTAGGTATTTACCATCCACCTGTTTGATATAAATTACAGCCATCGCATTATTAATCACGCTAGAAAATAATGTCTCGCTATGATACAACAATGCGTCTGCGGCTTGTTGACGCTCGGCTAATAGATGTGCATTATCAATAGCGATGGCGATCTGACTGCCCATCGTCTCGAAAACAGATAGATGGCTTTCATTAAATGTGCCAATCTGGGTATGCTGTATATTCAAAATGCCTAGTATGCGATCACCAACTAGCAAGGGGACAACGATCTCTGATTTAGCTTGCTGCCACGCTTCTACAACGGCCGTGTCTGAGTCCCATACCGTTCGTTTTTCCAAAACGGCCGTTGTTTGACTAGAGTTGATCATTAACGGAATCTGACGCATCCATTCAGGAATGCGCTCCTTAATTTCCCCCGCCACCGCGTGTAAAATTAATGCATCCTCAGATTCTGATACACTTTCCAACAGATAAATTTGTGCCTGATACAAATCATACTGCTCACAGATTGTATCCACACTATTTTGCATCAATTTTTCAATATCAAGGCTACGTGCCGCATAACTGCCAATTTTAGCCACATTCTGCAAATCGCGGAGCCGCCTTTTAGCTTCTATATCCAAATTCACCGTTAGCAATTCTAATTCACGACTGCGTGACTCGGCCAATTGGCGAATACGTATAAGGTTAGAGACACTTACATACTCTATGCTAATACCAACAATAAATAGGATTGTCCATGTTAATGCTGAAGTGTAAGGTAAACTTAGCTCTATGGTGATCAATTTAACAACTTGTAAATAAGCGAATACCCAAACAGAAGCAGCACTCAATCCTGTAAATAATAGAGCAGCACGCCAACCCAACAGTAATGCGGCGACAATAATAATAATTAAGTAGAAGGCAGGATTATGCCCGCTGACCCCGCTTAAAAACCATGTCTCTGCAGTTATGTGTAAAAACACCAGCGAAATAAACAAGAAACTAGTCAACTGCGTATATCCTAATCGCAATATAAAGACAAGCACGATATTAAGCAGTGTAAAAAAGAATAGAATCGTACTCGTTGCTGAGAATAAACTGATGCTCTTGTCAAATAGGGCACCAACAAGGCCGGCAGTAGAGCTAATTATGGCAACAAACAAAAAGCCATTCAGCAGAGTGATCTTACGCGCTTCTTCCTCATCTCCCATAATGGGCAAAACAATAAGAGATTTTATCTTATCAATCATCAGACAGCCCTCTATCCATCTTGGATGCAGCACCACTTTTGGATGGAGCATCCAGATAGACAGTTATTTCCAATCCTAGCGCACGGTTAATTTCTGCGGCGGCAATGCGTAAGATGGATTCGGCATCAACGGCCGTATGTATCTGCGCCGCCACCTCACGTAATGTTTGTTCACGACGGGCACGTTTGCGCGTTTGGTCAAACAGGCGTGCCTTTTCCATCGCTACCGCCACATAATTGGCAACACCAACTAACAGAGAGAGGTCAGCTTCATTATAAGCGTCTTGTTGATAGCTTTGTACAGAAAGCACCCCTGTTACCATCTCCCCAATCATCAATGGCGCATACAACAAGGATGATATTCCTGTATTTTCAACATCACCAATGATAATATCAGACTCTATAACAGCCTCTATTTTCTCAGGCGTAAGCGTTTCCATAAGGGGTTTCCCTGTATGAATCACCTTATAAATATAGCTGGCTGGATTTAATGCTAACGCTTGCTGCTCTACACGCACATTATGTTCATATATCACAGGATATTCCATGATATTTTGTTCACGGTTATAAATAGCGATAAGGAACGAGTCGGTATCCATCACTCTTTTTATTTGTTCGTAAACAACTTGCAAAATTTGCTCAAGCTCTAACTGCTGCGACACAATTTGAGCGATACGGTTCACAGTTTCCACCTCTTTACCACGCTGTTTTGCCTCAGCAAGTGCCTTTTCTGTCTGCTCAAAAAGACGGGCATTTTGCACTATTGTGGCTGTTTGGGTAATGATGGTACCAGCTAATTGTAACTGCTCTTCTGTAAGAGGCTGTCCAGATTGTTTAACATCCAACCCCACTGTGCCGATCACCTCATCGTTGACAATCATGGGGAAAACAAAAACGGTGACAATATCCCATTGACGGAATATGTCATGAAGATTACGCATTAGTGGATTGTTTTGTACATCCTCAACACATGCATATTGGCGCGTTTTTAGCACACGCTGCGTCAATATATTGCCTTCAATGGGGATAACAACCCCCTCTACCTCTCTGCCTGATGGATAAGAGGCGATAATAACTAGATTTTCCCGCGCATTATCCATTAAGGTGATACTAGATTGAGCAATATCTAGCGTAGTTACTAATTCTTCAACCACAATGCGTAGACTTTCCTTCAAATCCAATGTCTGAGACACTTTAGTGACGATAGCGTTTAACTGTGCCATTTCACGACTGCGTCTCTGGGCATCTGCCAATGCAGCTTCCGTTTGATTTTCTAGTCGTAAAGTTTCGATATGATTGCTTAACTGGACGGCAACTTGCTCTAGCAAAACGGCCGTCCCCTTTTCCTCCTCCGTATCAGCAACAAGGAGAGAGCCTATTTCTTGTCCGCCAACAACAAGCGGAACTGATTTAAGCGCAATAGTATCTGCAAATCTGCTCTCTCCCTCTCCTTGCACAGCCGCAGCCCCCTTACCATCATACACATACCCCAATGCCGCCATCTCCACATTACGCTTCTGGAAACTAGCCCAGCCATCCCGCGTCATACGGCGCAATGCTTGTTCAGCTTCAGCACGATACCGAGCCGTTTCATCTAATAGACGTAAATTTTCGATATGCTGGCCTACCTGTTGTGACACCAATTTAACTAAATTCCGATCATCATCTGTCCATTCTTGATCTCGGTGACCAAGTAGTTGAATGATGCCAACAGCCTCATTATTAACCGAAACGGCCGTTTCCATTCCATTTTGCCGCTCCCTTATCTCTGTGATCTCTTCATTAATTAAAGTTGACTCAATCTGGTCATAACGATATGTAATATGTTCCCGCCGATCCACAGCATTAAGGTAATCCCCCCAGCTGTCATGCGTTATCCGGCGTGTCTGCGCTTCGATAGAAGCTTGTGCATTGATAGTTTCTGCAAATAAATTTGAGTTTTGCAAAGCTGCTGTCAATTGAGAAGCTAACACATTAAAAATAATACTATTACTTTTAGCCAGCACACCAGGTTGATCGGCCTGCATATTCAATGTGCCAATCAACGTTGACCCAATTAATAAAGGAACTGCCATCTCAGAACGTGTATGCGGCAGTAACGCATTAGAGCGGAAGAGCGGGCTATTGCGCGTATCCTCAATGACGATAGTTTTTTGTTCTGCCGCCGCCATCCCATTGATCGATCCTGTTCCTATAGGCAAATAATGGGCACGCCGCATCAACTCTTCACCAATTTCACCAGTGCCAGCCTGCAAGCGCAAGGTATGCCCCAGCGCATCCACAAGATAGATTTGGGTGTAGTACATACGGAACTGTGTGCCGATGATATTAACGGCCGTTTCCAGCAACTCCCGCTGATCCGTAATCTGTATCAACTGACTGCCAATCTCTGCCGACAACTCCAGCCCGCGCGTTCGCTGCGCCACTTGTGTCTCTAACGAGCCAACCAAAGTCCGTAATCGTTCCGTCATCATATTAAATGATTGCGCCAAGATACCAATTTCATCCTCAGTATCAACAACCAGCGTCGCATTCAGATTACCAGCAGCCACATCCTCCGCTGAACGGGTGATGCTCACAATTGGCTTAGTAACGATATGGCTAAATGAAACGGCGATAATAGGAACAAGTAACAACGCTATTGCCAATACAGATTGAACGGGAGTTAGAACCTCCATAATAGGTGCAAAAATAACATCCTGTGATGCGGAATTCAATAAATACCAACGCGGACTGCCCTCACCTGGAATAGTAACAGGTTGATAAGTAAATATATCGCTGTCCGTGCTTATACTTCCCGATCTACCAGTCAATAATGCAGCTTTTATCCCGATCTCATCATCTTCAAATTTAATTCCCGTTCCTAAATCTTGTCCCCATCTCTGCTCCTCATCTGGATGATATAAGTAATACCCATCTTCATCTAGCAAATATGTTTGCAACTCATCATCATTATCATCCAATAAATTGAGGAAGTTTTGAGCCAGTACATTCGTGACGATGATCCCCTTAACTGTGCCATTAAAAATAACAGGAGTGCCATACCGTAACATCGGTTTATGCGGCTTCTCAATCTCCCCATGCTCCATATTCAAATCTAATTTTGAAATCATCAACTCACCAGGCCTCAGCTCAATAGTGTCATCAAAATAATATCGCCCAGATTTATTTTGCAAATCAGCCGCATCCACAATAGAGGCTGTACCATTACTACTGTTATTAACCCGCACCACCTCTTGTCCCGTTTTGTCAATAAAACGCACTTGATCATATATCTGCCGCGTCTCGGCAAAAGTTCTAAACTCCTCATTCAGCATCGCAAGTGATGAGGCGATCTTTGCGCTGTCCCCTTCTTCTACCGCGCTTAAATAAGCTGTCAATACAGATGATTGACTTAAAAAGAAAATATCTGACTCAGTCACCTGTAAAAAATTTTTTAAATCATTAACTTTGCTTTCTCCATCAAGATGATAGTACAACTTTAATTCATTATTTAACCGATTGGTAAGCTGGGCAATAAAGTAGCCGCCAACAACAGTGGTGACAATGATAGGTGTCATCATCATGATGACCATCAATTTGCTGCGTAATGCAAGAAAACGGTATCGAATGAGAACCCCAGCAAACAAAAGCCCTGTGCCGACAGCCATCGCAATAATCGGTGTCGATGTTAGATCTGGTGTAACACGCGGCATAAGCCCCCACCAATCCAACAATACTGTAACAACCATAAAAATTGAACCGATAATGATCGCTCTATTTGATTGCTTTTGGGATAATCCTTGCGTAGCAATAGCAATAATCAATACCATTGTTACCAATGCAAACAGTGTTGCCCGCTCGGCCACAATGAAGGGAACAATTATTGTGGTGATCATCAACCCTGCCAAAATCAGCATAATGCCCAGCGAGGAACGCCCGCGCCGACACAACCGTATACTGACGACAGCAATAATTGCTGTTCCACCGATAGCAAGGAGCGGCAATATCTTCTGCCATGTCTCCAAGCCTTCCATACCACTCAAGTTCTTGGCGGCCCCTATCCAGACAAAAAACATAACGATAGCGACGGCCGTTGACACCCAAGATGATACCTGTTCCCGGTTTGACTTACTCTCTTTTCCACTCATAATTGATAATCGATAACAATATCTACGCCAATTTCAGGGGATTAACGCAGGTCGTATAATAATTGATAAGGGGTGTGTTTCAAATGAGTTGAACCAAAGTGACTGTTACTCCTACTGAGATGAAACACACCCTTTGATAAGGAATGAGCCTTAAATAACTTACCCATTTAACTTTGGAGTTTTACCCTCACCCCAACCCTCTCCCAAAGGGAGAGGGAGCAAGTTCCCTCCCCCTTCGGGGGAGGGTTAGGGTGGGGGACGACAAAACTCAAATATCGGCAAAACGGGTAAGTTAATAAAGTCTTATTCCTAAGTAATGAGAGTATCTTCTCAATAAATCGTGGATAAGAGTTGACAAATTTCATCAGCACTTTATTTTACACGAGTATCATTAGGAAAATTTGTCAAGCCTCCCCAGAATACTGAGAAGATACTAATGAGACTTAAATAAGTGTCCTGTATCAAAAAATTATCATTCCGAATCCCCGTTCCCCGTAGGGATGGTTGAAATGATAATTTTGCAAACGGGTAAGTTATTAAAGTCTCATTCCTAATTATCCCTTTTTCCTGCTGATCTGTACCGTTGTCTGTCGCGCACCTAATGATTCGCCCAATTCGCGGGCGGCAATACGCAATACACTATCCACATCTACCGCAGCCTGAATCTTTTGCCCAATAAGGTTTACTGTCGCTTCGCGTGCAGCTTGATCCTGCATTCGTTGGTATAGACGGATATTTCGCAGTGCAACGGCCGTTTGATTTGCCACCGATTGCATCAAACGCAAATCTTCCTCTCCCAATCCCCCAACCGTATCTTGCTGAATATCCAACACGCCCAACACCTCATCCTCACCAAAGGAGATAGGAACTGCTAATTCAGAACGTGTATCTGGCAACAGCGTATTGGGCTGCCAATCATCATTTTGCAATGTATCAGCAACCAAAACCGTTTCATTATTGACAGCCGCACGCCCAACAAGCCCCACACCCATCAACATTCTATGACCGCTACTCAACATGCTCAGCCCCGCTTCACCAGTGCCGCCAGCCATAATCAAGTCACCTGACTTATCATCTGTCAAATATATGTGAACATGATAATAGTTAAATGTCTGTTGTATCATATTGACCACTTCAGCAACCAGTTCCTGTTGATCCAAGATGGTTGAAATATCACGACTAACCTTGATCACAGTTTCCAAGGCTGCCGTTCGTTCAATAATACGCCCTTCCAAAACAGACATTATCTGCTGAATCTCATCGGCCATACCGTTAAACGTCATCGCCAATTCCCCGATTTCATCTCTAGTTCTTACAGATGCGCGTACACTTAAATCACCTGCGGAAATAGCTTGTGCGGACACGATCAAATCCGTAACGGGGCGAATCAAGACACGTCCAAACAGGGCAACAAGAATTGATGAAACGATCAATGCAATAAGGCCAAGTGTGAGCAAGCCGCGTCGCTGTTCAACGACTGGCTCTAAATCAGATTGCAGCTTTTGCTGTGCAACTATAGACCACCCCAAATCATAGATAGCAGATTGATTGTATGTTGTGCGTACATCAACCCGACTAACCATCTGTGATGTATCAGCAAAGTCAGTAATCACATATACTCTATTTTTTGCCTTCGCCAATGCAGCAACCTCTGCTGATGATAACTCAGTCGAAGAAAAAGTTGTGGCATCTAAGAACTTGTTTTCTGGCAGCAGCAACCCCAACTCACCCGTTTCACCCAAATCATACTTAGCCTCTAACAATATGCTGCGTAAATCACTCAAACTATATACCGTATACAATGCTCCAATCACATTATCTGAAACGGAAGCATGAATAGGGATAGCCATACCAACAGCAACAACACGGCTTATTGGGTCTATATCTGGGTCACCGATATAAATGTTCCCTTCTTTTACGACTTGCCACCACACGCTCCCACTCTGATCGTAATGCTCAGGGTAGAACGTACTGGCAACCAATGCGCCCTGTTGATCAACAAGTAACATATCCGAGTATGTTCGAAATTTATCACGAAACAAATCCAAATCTTGCGCCAGCGTGTTATTTAATACCTGTTGCACGAGCGGCCCAGCAAATTCAGCCGTATGCCACGCCTCATCTGCTTCCGCAAGTCGTATCGAGTCACCCTCTCCTGCATATCTCTCACCATACATTTCTAATTCAGATTGAAATGTCGTATTTAAGCTATACACTTCTAGCATAGCGAGCTGCTGGGCAAATAAGTTACCAGTATTTACAGCTTGCGCATCAACTGTGCTGTACAACGCTTCACCGATTGAATTTTTAACCGTTTTACTTGTACTGGAATTAATAAAATAAACAATGCCGGCAACTGCTCCCAGCACAACAAGCACATTTGTGATAAATAGTTTTGTCAATAAACTATAGTTAGGGAATTGTCGAATAACAAAATAGATAGATGGCAATGAACCTATAATAAAAATTAGGGGAACGATAGAATCAAGTGGAGGGGGGAGTGAGGAGCGTGTATACGGCCAATATAAGTCTAACAATACTAAAGTAATGGAAGCAAACGCATTAATGCCTCCTCCGACAACCAACTTGCTGGGAACAGACTGGGATATGATGATAGATGTTATCAAAAAAGCAAAAATACTCAGCCATAAACCTATACCCGTCGTTTGAGTCGTTGTTCCATAAGCAGACAGCCACATCCCCCCAATAAGGATCGTACTACCTAACTGTACACGGCCGTATCTAATCAACAGCATACTCGCCAATGACAATAACATGACAGCCATAGGCGATATTGTTTTTGTGAAATCCTGATTACCCTGTGACCGCACTACAAATGATGCGATTGTCGTCAAAAGCATTGTTATAAAGACGATCACATTAATACGTAATGCGCGTGCCTGTATACTTGATGCGTTCAGGTCAGGCTCTATCATATCGCATCCTCCAAGACCATATTCCCATTAACTATGCGGGCATCTTCTGCCTGTGTATCCATAAAATCAGATAACTGGACAGCCGCATATTCCGATTCTGTTGCCCGCCCAACTTCACGTACTGCAATTTGCAATGCGTTTTCGACTGTAGTTGCTTGTTGGATTTTTTGGTTAATCTCATTCACCAGCATCTGTTGATCGGCCGTTTTCTGTGTCTCGGCATATAAACGCGCATTCCGCAGTGCAATTGCAAATTGGTTTGCCACTGATTGCAACATACGCACATCTTCATCATGGATGCCGTCAACTGTATCTTGCTGCACATCTAATACACCCAGCATTTTGCCACCAACAGAAATAGGAACGGCCGCTTCCGATTTAGTCTTTGGCAGTAATGGATTGCTCAACCAGTTTTCATTTTGTTCTACATCTGCCGCCACAATAGCCGACTCCGTTTCCGCCACACGCCCAACTAGACCTTTGCCCATTGGGATAAAGTGCCCCTTTGCCAACATGGCTTTCCCCGCTTCCCCTGTGCCGCCAGCCAACACCAGCTTACGCCCTGCCTCATCTAACAGATAAATATGTGCATGATAATAATGGAAAGCGTCTTGAATTTGGGTAACAACTTCACTTACCAATTCATCTTGCTCCAACAAAGTTGAAAGGCTGTGGCTGACTTCAATACTGGTTTCTAATGCTTGTGTACGAGCAACAACATTTTGCTCTAACGTATCAATAGATTTGCGTAAACGGGCGGTCATATTATTAAAGGCAACGGCTAACTGGCTTACCTCTTCCACCCCGCGTTCATCAGCCCTCTGCGAAAAGTCCCCTTTCTGAATCGCTGTCGCTACATTAACTAAATCTGTAAGTGGTGTTGAAATACGAGTCACAACCATAACACCCATTGCGACCGCTATTGCTAAAGAAATCACAATAATTAGCAGCGTAACCATCATAGATGAAGTTGTTTTCTCCAACACATTCTGTGCCGAACGTTCAACCACAATATCCAGATGGCGAATGCCAAGAGTCACCTCTGTTCTCGCTATAAATGAATCTTCACCATTTAAGCCAGGATAACGGCCGTCTTTCTTTGGCACCTCAAACATAACAGATTGCAGCACCATTGACAGATCACGATGTGCCACAACCTGATTGCGTGAATCTACAATATAAATACTTTCCCCTTCACGAACCTGCGTATCAGCAATTGAATTCCAAACATCTTTAAATCGTACAGTTGCAATCAACACCCCTGCGCTAAACCCTGTCTTCAAATTGGTAACAGGAATAGAAATTGCCATCAGCGGCTCCCCAATTTCCTCATCAAATTGGATTGCGCCAAAGTAACTACGTTCCTGCATTAACGGCTGATAAAAAGCAACATTATCCCGCCAATATTGTGAATCATTAGCAAGAGTCGTTCCCGTTCTGGAAACACGTGCTAACTCATCCCCCTCTCTATTTACCCATGTCAACTCTTGAAACGCATCATTATGCGCCCACAATTTTTCTAATGCCCGCTGTTGCTCTTCTGGGCTAAGTGCTGGCAAATCCTCCAATTCTATTAATAACTTCAAATCCCCTTCAGTTTGCTCAACAAAGTGAGTAATCTGCTGGGCAACACGCTGAGATAATTGAGATTGTAAAGCAAACGTCTGCTCTTGTTGCGTGACAGAATTTTGATAAATTAAGTAGCCGCCAATAAACAGCAAAGGAAAGATTGCTAACGCAATATAAGTAAATAACAATCGGCTGCGAATGCTCTTAAACATAATTTTTCATGGGTGATAGACGATTCAGAAAAGAGAGGTGAATAAATCTCTATTGATAATTACGATTATGGTTTATCCATGTTTAGATATTCTATATTCAAATGATGGGGGCAATAATACAAAAAATCACAGGGCATATATCAACATAAGCTTAAACGGCTACATAACATATTGATGGTCAATAAAAAAGATGAGTTAATAATGTCCTTGTTCCATCAGACAAATACAGAAGTTTCTTCCCATATTTCTCAAAAAGATCGCCCATTATGATAACACAAAACTGATCAAATAACGTGAAAAATGAGTAGAAGAACAATTAATTAAGTCGATCTTAAAGCTAAACAGTACAAAAGTACTACGTCTGTATTTTCCGTCTATTTATTTTTTAGAGGTTAGAAGGTATCTTCTCAGCATTCTGGGGAGACTTGACAAATTTTCCTAATGATACTGTAACTTCTCAATATTTCGGGGTGACTACAACGGATGAAAGAAATAAACGGATAGCGCAGTCGAGAAAACATCCGTTCATTTTCATAATCCGCTGTAGTCACGCTAAAAACAAAATAATTTTCCCGCTTTTTTGAGAAGGTACATGATACTCGTGTAAAATAAAGTGCTGATGAAATTTGTCAAGTCTTGTCCACGATTTGTTGAGAAGATATGTTAGAAGCGTGGAAGGCATTTTTCTGATATTTTGGGGTGAGTACAACAAATTAAGGAAGGAGCAAATTGTGTCAGTCGGGTAAATCTGTTGTACTGATGCCCCCAACTTTTTGAGAAGATACTGCTAATGTATCTAATGCTGTATTTGGCATGGGTGGGGTTTATAACAAAAAACGGCCGTTCCCATCGCTGGGAACGGCCGTTTTTTCACCTACTTCATGCCCCCTAGGAGACTCGAACTCCTGTTTCAGCCTTGAGAGGGCCGTGTCCTAGACCGCTAGACGAAGGGGGCTAACGTGAGGGAGATGATAGCAAACGGCCGTTTACTTGTCAAACCTTTGGCACAACCCAGCAGGGTAGCGGCAGCCCCGATTTTCGCGGGGAATTAATATGTACCTATTTTGGAGGCTGTAAGCCAACGGCTCATCACCAAGCAATCAGAACAACGGCCGTTAACGCCACAATCAACCCAACCCATTGCCAGCGACTGATATGTTCATGCAGCACAAATCGCGCTAACAGCACCGTGACTGCTGGATAGAGAGAGGAGATCACAGAGGAGATGTCCAATCGTCCGACATTGACAGCTAGAGCAAAAAACCCATTGCCAGCCGCATCAAATAGAGCGGCAAAGAGCAAAATCGGCCATTGAGAAGCAGACGGCCGTTTCCATTTTCGTCCTTTTGTGATGAGCAATCCAATAATGCTCACCGAGCCGATCCGCGTAGCCAGCACCGGCCATAAGACCGCATTTTGGCTCGCCTTATCTATCAGGATAAAAAACAGCCCAAACCCTATCCCTGCAGCGAGCGGAATTTTTAACCCTTGCCACGTGATGCGCCCCGCCTTCCCATTGCTGGAAATGATCCAAATAGCGACTAATGCGAAGCCAAAGCCGACCATTTTATGCGGCTCTACCGCCCCTTCGCGTAATAAATTGTAAATAACAGGGATGGATGAACCGATAACGGCCGTCAACGGGGCAACACTCCCCATATCTCCATGAGATAAGCCGTGCAACAGAACGACAAACCCCATCGACCCCAATGCGCCCGCCGCCGCGCCCCACAATAACTCAGGGAGAGAAGGACGCACTTCGCCGACCACAACAATCGTCGCAATAATACCAAGTAAGCCAAAAAAATTGACAATAAAAACAGTCAGCCGCGCCCCTGTCTTTTTAGCAGCGACCCCGCTGCTAAAATCACCCGTTCCCCAGCCGATAGCGGCAAATAAACTAAATAAAACTACTGTTAATTCTGTTCCAATCATGCAGAGAGTATACAGGCAGGTTTGCAGGTTTGCAGGTTTGCAAGTGACACTTGCTGCTTGCATACTTGCCGCTTGCACATTTGCAAACTTGCTGCCTGCATACTTGCTCGCTATAGTTGGGTATATGAGCAAAAGTGATGAAATTAGACAGAAGATATTGGACTTGGTGGGCGACTATCACGAGGCGGCATTTGTAGAACGGCCGTTTATTCCCGGCCAAACGGCCGTTCCCGTCTCTGGCCGCGCGTTTGATGCCGATGAACTGAGCAGCCTCGTCGATGCCTCGCTTGATTTTTGGTTGACGACGGGGCGGTACGCCGCCAAATTCGAGCGCGAACTCGCCCATTATGTGGGAACGCGGCACGCGCTGCTCTGCAATTCTGGATCATCAGCCAACTTGCTGGCCTTAACCGCGCTCACCTCTCCTCGTCTAAAAGAGCGACGACTAAAAGCGGGCGATGAGATCATCACCGTTGCCGCCGGCTTTCCGACGACGGTCAACCCCATCCTCCAAAACGGGCTTGTCCCTGTCTTTTTAGACATTGACATAGAGACACATAATATCGACACGGCCGTTCTTGAAGAAGCGATCAGCCCCGCCACAAAAGGGATTATGCTGGCGCATACGCTGGGCAATCCGTTTGATTTAGAGACGGTGACGGCCGTTGCCGAGGAACATAACCTCTGGCTCATCGAAGACAATTGTGATGCGTTGGGGGCGCGGTATAACGGCCGTCTCACCGGCAGTTTCGGCCACCTCTCCACCTCCAGCTTTTATCCCGCCCACCACATCACCACCGGCGAAGGAGGCGCGGTCTACACAAACAAGCCGCTGCTCAAAAAATTAGTCGAATCATTCCGCGATTGGGGGCGTGACTGTTGGTGTCCGCCAGGCGTAGACGACACTTGCGGCATACGCTTTCGACATCAATTAGGCGATCTGCCGTATGGATATGACCACAAATATATCTATTCCCATATTGGCTACAATTTGAAGATGACGGATATGCAAGCGGCCGTCGGCGTGGCGCAAATGAAAAAACTGCCCCGCTTTATCGCCGCCAGGCAACGGAATTGGGGAAAATTACGGGATGGATTACGGCCGTTTTCCCAATACCTCATGCTGCCCGTCCCCACCTCGAACAGTCAACCCAGCTGGTTCGGCTTCCTGATCACCATCCGCCCCGATGCCCCCTTCAACCGCAACACCCTCATCCAACATTTACAAACGCACAAAGTGGCAACACGACTGCTATTCGGCGGCAACCTGCTTCGCCAACCCGCCTACAAAAATATCCGCCACCGCGTCGTCGGCGATTTACACAACACCGACATCGCCATGAATCAATCCTTCTGGATCGGCGTTTACCCCGCACTCACAGATGAGATGATCGCCTACATGATCGAAACCTTCACCTCATTTTTCAATGGGTGTGTTTCATCTCAATAGAAGTGACAGTCACGGGGCGCATAACTTCGAGTAAGCCAAGCCCGTTCGCCCCGTGACTGTCACTTTGCTTCAGTTCATTTGAAACATACCCTGTTTCAATACCCTCAAAACAAAATAGCCTCTGTTAAAAATCCCGACATCGTTCAAAATAGGGTGAATCATCTTTACAGCTGTTACGCGACTGGGCGACCATAAAGGTTGCCCCTACAGGAGTAAATTGTAGGGGCGCGGCCTTGTGTCCGCCCTCAACCTGTAAAGATCATCTTGCGTAAAATGAACCATGCCCGATTTTCAAGATAAACACAGATTTCTTCTGTTTTGTCTGCGTTTACCCTAAAAATCTGCGTTATCTGCGTCCTATTTTTAGCAGGCAACGTAACCCATTTGCCTATATCCGTATCCTATTTTACAGAAAGATAAACAAGTATAAGTAATAATGGTAGATAGTGGATATTGACAACCTTGTCTGTCAGATTTTTAATCTGCATTTCGTATCTTCTCAGTATTCTGGGGAGACTTGACAAATTTTCCTAATGATACTCGTGTAAAATAAAGTGCTGATGAAATTTGTCAAATCTTGTCCACGATTTATTGAGAAGATACTGCACTTCCTTAAACACATTATAATCACACACCCAACGCACCATACCCATTTATAATTATATTGTTGTAACCCAGTAATGCCCCTGCGAATCATTATATAATTCAAGCGGGAGCATGGAGAAAAAATGAATAATAACAACATCCCCTCCCGTAATCGTACAAATACCCTGTTAAAATGGGGAATTTCCGCATGGATACCTCTTATTTTGTTGACGGCCGTATTTTCCATTTTACAACCCCGCCCCGTCTACGCCGCAACCATCGTCGTCAATACGACTGATGATGAGTACGGCAGCGGCACCGGCTGCTCATTACGTGAAGCCATCCAAGCGGCCAATAATGATGCAACATTCGGCGGCTGCACAGCAGGTAGCGGCGACGACATCATCACCCTGCCCGCTGGCACCTATACCTTAAGCATTACGGGCATAGGCGAAGAAGATAATGCCACAGGGGATTTGGATATTGACAGCAACATCACCATCAATGGAGCCAGTGCCAGCACAACCATTATCGACGGTGCCGATATAGATCGTGTTATACACATATTAAATACAGCTGATACAACACTCAATAATTTAACCATCCAAAACGGATCTATTAATAGCGGCGATGATGGTTATGACATTGGCGGCGGTATTTATCACCAAAGTAGCGGTCAGCTAACCTTATCCACCGTTCACGTTTTAGATAACTTTGCCAACTTCTCTGGCGGCGGGTTTGCCAATGCGGGCAACGCGACAGTAACAGATTGCACCATTTCTGAGAACAGAAGCGAATGGGGTGCTGGAATCAGTAACTTAGACAGCGCAGCTATGATGACTATTAGTAATACTGTCGTCTCCACCAACACAGCAAGCGGGGTTGGACGAGGCGGGGGTCTTAACATTGATGCAGGTTCTGTTGTAATAGAAAACAGCTTGTTTACGGGCAATGTGGTCACACTAACTACCTTTGTTGAAGAAGATATTGATTATGGTAACGGGGGGGGCATATCTAATAGTGATCGGTTAACCATAACTAATAGCACTCTTACCAATAATAGTGCCGCGCGTTATGGCGGCGGCATTTTTACATTTAACACAGCCGCCTATACTGGAAGTTCAGTAACGATA
>WFSA01000108.1 GCA_015486215.1 Anaerolineae bacterium
ACAGGTTCAGCTACCGCGATGTGTCCACGATCAACTATTTCATCAATCAAGAGCCGCGCGATCAGCAGGTGGGAGCGCGGGCGCGGCTGGATGGGATGTTGGGATTTGTGGAAACGGCCGTTTGTC
Organism: Anaerolineae bacterium; assembly: GCA_015486215.1. Taxonomy (GTDB): domain Bacteria; phylum Chloroflexota; class Anaerolineae; order Promineifilales; family Promineifilaceae; genus S016-13. The sequence continues at coordinate 127 of WFSA01000108.1, forward strand.
GTCGTACCCCCTTTCTCGATTATTTCGGCGAAACTTATGGGCAGGAAAATTGCAAAACATGCGATAACTGCACCGCCGAAAAGGTCGAATTGAGCGACATCACCGTTCCCGCCCAAAAATTCCTCTCCTGCGTCAAGCGCACGGGCGAATTTTACGGCGCGAGCCATATCGCCGATGTGTTGCGCGGTTCGCGCTCCAAAAAAGTGTTGCAAAAAGGGCATGATCGGCTCTCCACCTATAACATCGGCGGTGAATTTGCCAAGAAGGAGTGGGCGCATTTGTCGCGCCAATTTGTCCAGCAAGGGTTGTTGATTCAAGACTCCAAATATGGCAGTCTAAAATTGACTCCTAAAGCGTATGCGGTGTTCAAGGGGGAGAAGGTGATGGGGATATTGCCGAGAGAAGAACGAAAAACGGCCGTTTCTCATACCGCCATCGCCCACGACACGGCACTGTTCAGCCTGTTGCGCGACAAACGGAGCGTGTTGGCACGGGCGGGCAACGTGCCGCCTTACATCATCTTCTCCGACCGTTCGTTGGTGGAAATGGCGGCCTATTTTCCACAATCGCGGCAAACCTTCGGCGCGATGGCCGGCGTGGGGCAAGCGAAGTTGGAGAAATATGCCGACGCGTTTTTGCCCATCATTCAGGCGTATTGCCAAGAGAATGGCATCTCCGAAAAGCCAAAAGGTGCGCCGTCTCCTGTCCGTCGCATTGCTAGAAGTGCGGGCGGGCGACCGGCAGAGGTGGCGGCGGCGTTTAATAACGGCCGTTCTGTCGCCGACATTGCCGCTGATTTTGAAATTCAGGAGCGGACGGTGTGGGGGCATCTGTTGAAAGCGGCGCGGGCGGGGCTGCCGTTGGATGCCGACCGCATTTTGCAACTGTCCACCCTGCCGCCCGACGTGCAACAGCAAGTCCTCGCCGCTTTTGCGGCGGATGAGACGGGCTTTCTCCGCCCCGTCTATGAGGCGATGGGGGAGACGGTGGATTGGGATGATTTGCGGGTGTTGCAGTTGGTAACGGTTGTTCAATCTAGCACACAAGATCGACATTTGACACCGAATCAGATATTGGCGCAACGTATTGTCATGCTAGGTGAATCAAACGATCAAGCGCATGTGCCAGAAATAATAGCTGCTCTTGATCATGATAACGGTAATGTACGTCGCCTCGCCGCATCTGCGTTAGGAAAACTTCGAGATAAACAAGCTGTTCCTGCATTACTGGCTCTGTTAGAGAAAGAAGAGAAACATCAAGTTCGGCAATATGCTATTAAAGCATTGGGCAAAATCAAAGATCAGCGTGCATTTTTAGTGTTGCAACATATCTCTCAAGACAAAAACGAACGTGACTATACCCGTCATGCGGCAAATGATGCGTTGCGCGGTTTACAATAAAGGAAGGGTGGGGTGTTGATTGTGGAAAACGGCCGTTTTCCCGTCTATATCTGTCGCAAGGAAATAAATGTAAAACAGCCGTTTGCGTCGCCTCTGCGGTGGGGCGTTGATTGGGGAAAACGGCCGTTTCCCCCGTCTATATCTGTCACAAGGGAATAAATGGAAAACGGCCGTTTGCGTAGATGAGTGGATGTGGTGAAAAATCCACTATATTTATAATTTATCGACGTTTTTTCGCCTAATTAACCCAACAATGATACACTTGCGTGAAAAAATCACGACAAAGCAGAGGCAATCATGTTAATTAGAATAGTAATTGAAAATTTGTTTTCATTTGGCGAGCGGAAGGAATTTAATATGATTCCTAATAATCGGCTAAAAACGCTTAATGAACACAAGTATGATGTAAATGGGTTTGATCTGTTGAAACTTTCATCCATTTATGGTGCAAATGGGGCAGGCAAGTCTAACCTTGTAAAATCATTACAACTATTTCAAGAATTGGTTATCAAAGAAGAAATCCCTTTTGTACTAAGGGACGCACAATTTAAGTTTAATGAAAATAATGAAAAGCAGGTCATTGCCGTTGAATTTGTGCAAGATAATACTGCCTTTTATTATGGAATTGAAATTTTAGACAATATTGTATCAACAGAAGAATTGTATCTATCGGGTTTGGGACGTAAAAAGGACGAATTACTTTTTGAACGAAAAACCAACGAAAATGGAATCACTGAAATCCTGTTTCTGAAAGCATTTGAAGATGATGAACGAAGCCAGTTGTTGAAATCAGTATTGCTTGAAGACCTTGTAAAGCCAAACAAGCCTATTCTGAAGCTTATCTCAAATAGAAACAACAAATTTCTTAAAGATGTGAGAATGGCTTTTGGTTGGTTTCAGGATACATTACAAATCATAACACCAGATACAAGGCCAGTGGCATTAGCGCATGGCATTGATATTGATAGACAATTTCATAGGTATGCAGAAGATACGATGTGTTCGTTTAATATAGGGATTACTTCGCTAGATTCTGGAAAAACAGAAATTCAGAAGCTCCTTAATAACGCTGATGATGCTGATACGAATAACCTCGAACAAATTATCCAACAAATTGAAAAATTTCCGGACCAGATGCTCGTTACTAATGATAGGAGTCCTCGTAATATTGTAAAAGAAGGTGATGAAATATGGGTTAAGCACTTGAAGATTAAGCATATGGGACGTAACAATAAATTGGCATCATTTGAATTAGATGAAGAATCTGATGGCACGGTGCGTCTTTTAGACTTTACCCTTGCATTTTATAATCTGATCAATAAGAGATGGGTATTCATCATAGATGAAATCGAGCGAAGCATACATCCATTGCTTATTAAAG
>WFSA01000109.1 GCA_015486215.1 Anaerolineae bacterium
TATTAACTTACCCGTTTTACCGATATTTGAGTTTTGTCGTCCCCCACCCTAAACCTCCCCCGAAGGGGGAGGGAACTTGCTCCCTCTCCCTTTGGGAGAGGGTTGGGGTGAGGGTAAACTCCAAAGTTAAATGGGTAAGTTATTTAAGGCTTATTCCTAAATGAGTATCGCAAGAGCCAGAGAGTGTACTCAGGAAGGGGACATCGTTTCGACCACATCAACTGTTATTCCCCCATACCCAATAGCCCAAATATCCCAATGAATCGCTATATTTAATGAAAGCAAGTACAATAGGAGAATTGTGATTTAAACAACTCAACTCTTAACCATATTCAAACACATTGATAAACATGTATCCAAGAAAACGATTACTTATTGTAGACGATGAAGCATACCTTATTGAAATTCTTTCAACAATTTTAGATTCAATTGATAAATACATCGTAGATACTGCCGACAGCGGTGAAAAAGCATTAGAAAAGATAGAAAATGAGGTCTATGAATTAGTCGTAACTGATTATGGGATGCCTAAAATGAACGGCCTCGCATTAACACAACGTATCCACGAAATATCACCTGATACACGGGTCATTATGATGACCAGTCACGATTCGAATGAACTTCAGGAGGCACTAAAAAATATTGGCTTCGATGGATATGTAGCCAAGCCGTTCAGTATTGAGCATATTTATTCAATTGTAGAAGATGTATTAAACTATACACAAGAAGGCGCAGATATGTATCGAACTGGGGAATGTGTACCCGCACCTTCTGTTGCCATGTTCTTGCGAAACCTACGCATAGATACAGGCGCACGATCTATCTTACTCTTAAGCGATAGCGGATATCTAATAGAGATAATTGGGGACACAGAGGGGTTAAATACTTCTAGTATTGGTGCATTAGTCGCTGCTAACTTTTTGGCTACGGCCGAAATAGCTAGATTATTAGGGGATGCTTCTGTCTTCAAAGCAAGCTATCAAGAAGGTCCCGATTATAACATTTATGCCTATCGTATTAATAGAGAGACCCTCATGGTCGTCATTTTTGGTGCCGAGAGCAAAGGTGGACTAGTTCGGTATTATACTAAAAAAACTGCTGACAAGATCGCCCCTCTATTGGGTGTGCAGGACGATATACCAGAGGATTTTACTATGGAAGGAGACATTGACAGTGCTGTTGAGCATGAATTTGATCAACTTTGGTCATAAAACAGTGATTCTATTCACCACAAGGTTCATAAAGAATTCTTGGAGCATAGTCAATTAATGTATTTGAACGATAATTATTCAGGTATTGCGACAGGATTAGTTCAATTTTTTCTAGACAGATAGCCTACAATATCAAAAATTTGAACCAATCTTCAGCGAGCGTTCGTAATATCCCATTTGTATTGGATATCTGTATTTTCTACCCTTATCTGGTAGGGGGGCGGGAATTCTGCTAGTCTGTACTAGAAAGATCGCCTTCATTAATTATTCATAATAGGAACGAATCTTATGCACCCACAATCTAATGATAGTTATCAATTACGCAGCGGGACATCTATTTCGCCGTTGCAAGACGAGGCTTTTCACAATTTACTAAATGAGTTATTACAGCAATTACCAGCTAAATTTATGATGCTGGTTGATGTTGCTGGACAAGTTCTCGTCGCCAAAGGGGAACATAGCAACGTCAACCTTGTCATGTTGGGATCATTGGTTGCTGGTGATTTAGCCGCTAGCCAAGAGATCGCCCGCCTGACGAATGAGTATCAAGATTATCAGATTGTGCTACGCGAGGGGGAGGAAAGTCATACTTTCATCGCCGAATCTGGCAATTATCTGGCGTTATTTGTCCAGGTTGGACACGAAGTCCCTCTAGGGTGGGCGCGAATGTTGATTACAAAAGCATCGCAGCAGTTAGAAGAGATTATGCAAGAGAACGAACCTTCACAAGAAGAAGTTGCTGGTTTTGAACTTGAAATGGCGACTACTTTAGAAGAGGCTGACGATGATTTATCCGATCTGTTTGGCGATGCGCTAGACGATATGTGGATGGATTGACAGAACTGGTTGTCAACAATAAAGAATGGATACCTGCCTTCGCAGGTATGACAATGATTTTACAAACAAAGAAGTGACATCATGCGTATTAACTGGCAACTACGACGGCTCAATCTGAAAATTGTATATTATGGCCCCGCGCTTAGCGGCAAAACCACAAATTTAGAACAAATCCATCTGTCGGTTGATCCCAAACGACGCAGCGACCTCGTTTCGCTGAAAACGCACGAAGATCGCACGCTTTATTTTGATTTTCTGCAATTAGAGTTGGGAAAATTGGCAGGATTAACTCCCCAAATACAACTCTACACCGTTCCCGGACAAGCGTATTATGAGGCCAGCCGCCGCATTGTGTTGCGCGGGGCAGATGGGGTTGTGTTTGTGGCTGATTCTGATGTGCGGCGGATGCGGGCGAATTTGGTCGCTTGGCGCAATATGCGCGAACATTTGCAGTCGTTTGGCATTGATATGGACAAATTCCCCGTTGTACTGCAATTTAACAAACGGGATTTACCAACGGCCGTTCCTGCCGCCACCATGTCTAAATTATTACGCCTCAATGGGCAGCCGTTGTTTAACGCCATTGCCTTTAAGGGCAAAGGCGTATTACCGACGTTGAAAGCAATTACAAAATCAGTTGTAGGACAAGTACAAAAAGAACTCGCTTAGATAGAAAGCTGGAATGCGTTATCTGAGCAGAAAATTAACGGAGTAATAGAATGACATCAGAAAACAGCCGATCAGGATCGGCAAAATTGTCAGATATTCTTTCAGATATGAATAAACAAGGGCATTTTTCCATCGCTATTTTGACCGATCAGCAAGGGTTTCCGCTTGCTTCAGCTTCCGCTGAGGGGGAAGACCCCGATACGCAATCGGCGGTGGTGGCGTTGGTACAGAAAACGGCCGTTCAAGCCCACAATCAACTCGGCATGGCGCAGACAGATGAAATCTCTCTCTTCGATGCCACTGGGCAGCGATTGGTTTGCCGTCCATTCACCGCCAATGGGTACGATATGATATTGGCAGTACGCATCCCCAATCGCAAACAGACGTACCGCCGCCTGACCAATAACGCGATCATCGCCATACGTCAGTTATGGCGATTGTAGTAAGAAAATCTGACTGGTTTTACTGAAACATCCTGTTTAACACGAAGAATCGTGCTAAATCTGTCAGGTTTATAGTGTAGAAACTAAGGAGTTCTTATGGCACTACAAGGTAATTTACGGGATATGGCGGTCGCCGATCTGATACAGCAGTACGGGCAAGATGAGAAAACGGCCGTTTTGCACATCGCCCACAACAAGGAAGAAGCCGTCCTCTATTTCCACGAAGGAACAGTCGTTCACGCCCAACTCGATGATAAGGATGGCGAAGAAGTCGTCTATCACGTACTCGGTTGGGAAGACGGCACGTTCAGTCTGGAAATGAATGTCCCGCCGCCAGACAAAAGCATCACCCGCAGTTGGTCGGGATTGCTTCTCGAAGGCGCAAGACGACTTGATGAGGCAGATCAAGAAGCAGAGATAAAAGAAATAGAAAGAGCAATGGCGGCACAAAAAGCCGCAAAAGAAAAGAAACATAGACCAAAGGTGAAAAAAATGGCAACAAAAAGAAAAAGTGAAAAAATTGCAGATGTTTTAACTGATTTATTACAAGAATCCGCCGATATCGCTGGTGTCGCTGTTATCGGCATAGACGGTCTTGTCTACTCTGCCAACGTACCGTTTAAGGGTATGGAAGAAGATATGGTCGGTGCAGCCTCCGCTGCTGCATACGGGTTGAGCAAACGTGGCGTACAACAGTTTCAGCGTGGTGAATTCACCCGTATGCTTATTCAAGGAACCGAGGGTAACATCATCATCATCGGCCTTAACGACGAAACCCTGCTTGTCGGAATTACCCCGAGTGCTATTAACCTAGGGATGGCATTTGCGGAAATAAAGGATCATGGAATCCAATTGCAGGATATTCTATAGCGGAAGAGCCTAGCTCTACTGAAAAAAGTATGCACAATCTAAAAGTTTAACTTCTTTTAGTGAACGCGACGTGATCTTCCGTCGGGAATTTGGAAAAAGGGCTAACAACTCTACCCAGTAAACATAGGAAGATATAGAAAACAAAGGCATAGATTCTCATTGGTTGACTTGATAGTATCAATGTTGATTAATGTTGATCTATACCTAGTTATAGTAAGAATGGGTGACTACTAAAGTGCGATGCACATTCCCCAGAGCGATTTACATAGCCTTGCTGTTTGCAAGTGCGTCACACCTCTGAGGCTTAGTAGTTACAAGAATAGAAGGTAATAAAAATGGCTACTGAAGACGAAAAGAAAAAAAATCTGGCACGATTGAACGCAATGATTATCTATGGCCTTGAAAAAGGGCTGTGGGATTTGTTTGGCGAATCGGCGTTGGCGACCACAAATGTAATCGGCAAGGGCATGTTGGAACTCCTGGAAAAAAGTATGGGTTTAGAAATTGCTGGCGAAACGCCGCAAGATATGCTCACGGAAATCGGCCGCTTATTTGTAGATGAATTTGCTATCGCTACCCGCTTTGACACAAAAGAAACTGGTGATGTTATTGACTTTATCATTGAAGGCTGTGTGCTGCTGAATGTCGAGAAAGATTTGATTGCACAGGGCATCAAACCATTTGTCTGCCCGTACCTCAACATTTCTGCTGCCGCCATGCGGCAACGATTGGGCTTACGCACAAAAATTCGTAATTTTGATATAGATGTCGAAAATCACCGTTGCGATTTGCAGTTTGAGATGGTCTAAATTGTGACATGAGTACTGCCGCAAATTCACTCATCTGATTTGCGGCAGTGCAGGATACATCAAGAGATTTTCCCGAATCCATTAGCAACGGCAAAAGGAGAGACTTAAAATGGCTACTGAAGATGAAAAGAAAAAAAATCTGGCACGATTAAACGCGATGATCATTTACGGCTTGGAAAAAGGGCTGTGGGATTTATTTGGCGAATCCGCTTTGGCGACCACAAATACAGTCGGCAAGGGGATGTTGGAACTTTTAGAAAAAAGTATGGGGCTGGAGATTAGCGGAGAAACCCCGCAGGATATACTTACCGAAATTGGGCGTTTATTTGTAGATGAGTTCAGCATTGCCACCAATTTCGATGTGACCCATACAGATGATACTGTTGATTTCATTGTGGATAACTGTGTGTTGATGAATGTGGAAGAGGATTTGATTAAAGCGGGCATCAAACCATTTGTTTGTCCATATCTCAACATCGCTTCGGCTGCGATGCGCCAGCGGTTGGGTGAAAGAACGGCCGTGCGCGAATCTGATGTAAACACGGAAAGCCGTCGCTGCACATTGCAGTTCCAGATGGTTTAGCCGTGCGAAAGAGCCGATAGGTTTCATAAATATTGTTACAGGAAGGGTTATGGCGAGTAAACAGTTTTTTCTTTTGCAGACAGTGCAGGCTGGGATCGGGTTTGATGAAAACGACGAACGTGTATTAACGGCCGTTTCCACCCATATCCAACCAGACCAACTGCTCGCCGTTCTCCCCTCAAACGGAGAGCGGTTGCGCCCGCTGTTGACCCAATGGGCAAGAAACAACATGCTGACCCCGCATGATGATATTTATGCACAACGGTTATGGATATTGGCATTAACAGGAGCTGGCGTTGGCATCTCCCTTGCCACATTATCAGAAGCAATCGAATCTCTTTATCAGCAGGTGTTAGGCTTGCTGCCGCCAGAACAAGCGGCCGATAGTGAAAAACCTATACAAAAAGGAATGTCGGTTGATATAGCGATGTTAGCACAATGCTATGATCGTCTTCCTCATCATTCAGAAAAGAGCTGAGGCCATTCCTAATGCGACAGGGTGGCGAGTGGTTTGACTGTTTTGCCGCTCTGTTAGATTTACAATGAAAGATCCCATCCTGTTTCGCCGTACAGATACACTTTCTTTGGAAACGGCCGCTTATTGGAAAGACCTGCTCTACCGCACGGTTAAAATGGGGGTGGAATTAGAAGCCGCCCCGCCCAAAGGAATGAAGCGGCAACTGTTTGAAGATCATCTGCGCCATGATTTATCTCCATCTGGCACAGTCGAACAGTTGGGCGTAAATGGGGTCTGGGATGTTCAAACAGAGCATTGCGGCGTTGAAATTCGTGTCGTTGGCCGCCAGCCTTATTTTCCCGCATTGCAGAAACAGTACAAAGCAATTATGGACACGCTGCTTCAACGAGGGGCGCGTCCCCGCCCGACTTGCGGTTTGCATTACCACTTGCTGACACCTGGTCTGGCTGAGCCTATGCCTGAGATTATCGTCGCTAATTTGTGGAATTTAACCCGCCGCTACGCCCCCGAACTCAAATTCATCTCTAGCGCAGGACATGGACGCGAAGCCCTTTGCCGCCGTCGTAATCATAATAGTCACCGCGAATTGGTACGTCGTTCTCCGGGCAGTCAATCTATGGCCGCTATTCAGCAAGTGCTAAAGGAAAGCCGCGTCGTTCCTGAACACCAAAATTTCCTAAATTTGGAACATCTGCGTTTTACCGACACAGGAGACGTGTTTCCATTCCATCTTGAATTTCGTTATCCTGATGCACATTTATCGGCAACGGCCGTTACCGCCACCACTTTTCTCTTTTTATCCATGCTACTGAAAGCCGTAGATTTGAGTTGCTATGGTGTTATTCATGTTGGCAAAATCAGGCCATGGCGGCGGAAGCGAGAGATAATGGATATGCTGAGCAATAATGACGGCGCACTGGCTACCAGTGACACCAGCGGTATCAGCGATGAAATTATCGAAGAATTACGGCAGGGCGCGTATGAATTATTAGATTTATTATCGCCCGCGTTTGATCGCTTTGAAAATAATCCTGCCCTTGATGTACTGTTGGCATTGGCAGAAACGCCCATTTCCCTCCTGCGCTGTGCAGGCTACGATGCCCCTCAAATCGAGGCGTTTTTATCACAACGCGCA
>WFSA01000110.1 GCA_015486215.1 Anaerolineae bacterium
TAATAACTGTCCCATTTGGTAAACGGTCAGCCCCCCACCCTAACCCTCCCCCGAAAGGGGAGAGAACTTGCTCCCTCTCCCTTTGGGAGAGGGTTAGGGTGAGGGGGATTGAAATCAGCGTACCAAATGGGACAGTTAATTAATCCTCATTCCTTATCATTATTCATTCTCAATTATCCATTACATCGCTGCTTTGACGACAGCGACGACTTCGGGTAAATCCATCTTCATCGCTTTTAATTTTTCCAGCGTTGGTACGCTGTTTTTGTCCCAGCCGCGCCGTTTGTAGACGGCATCGAGAAGCTGCTCATACTGATCTTCGCGGTACTCGCGCAAGGCGGCCATCTTTTCTTTGATGGATAGCGCGTCGGGGTTTACGCCGATGAGATCGCGCAGCTGTTTGTCGTATCGTTTGGCGCGGGAATTGTACTCAACGGCCGTTACCGGCCCAATCGCCCGATACGGCGGGTAATCGTGTTTTCGCCCAATCCGCCCCATCCGCATGGAGAACACCTTTTGGAATGTATATACCCGTTCCGATTGGGCGATTAAATCCTCTGGGGTCACTTTGATCCCCGTTACCCCTTCGTGTACCCATGTGTAATTCTCAACATGCTCTTCTACTTTAGCGGGTTCGGCCGTGTCCCCATTATTCTCAGGCGAAACATCGTTCCACGGCAATTTGCATAAGCCATGCAGACTAAACCAGGTGCGCCACATTGGGAAATAATGCAACGCTTCCGCTTTATCCTCAAAAGAGGGCAGTAAATTCTGCACCTGATCCATAAAAATCAGCCACGCTTCATCATGCTGCGGCCCTTTCGTCGCTAATCCAAACCCGCCTTGCTGTGCCAGCGACTCCTTCGTCCCATATTCAGAGATTTCCATCCCTTTGATTTCCATCCCAATATCGTGCAAAAAGACGGGATCGCCGCCGTATTTTTCGGCAAATAACGCCTTCATCCGCATCACGCCCAGCCCGACAGTGACACCAAACTGTTCGCCGCGTGCCATCTGGTGCAATAGCTCCAGCGCGGCCCCGCCATTGCCAAAGGTCAACTCCATCCCGCCCGTGATCTCTGTATTGATGATCCCTTCTTCGTAACATTCCATCGCAAAAGCGACGCTGTTGGCAAAAGAGATGCTGTCTACGCCGTAAGTGTCACAATAAAAGTTCAATTCCAGCACAATATCGGGGTCGAAGTTGCCGATATTTGACCCCAATCCAGCCACATTTTCGTATTCAGGGCCGTCAACGAGAACTTTTTGCCCCGCGTAGGGGCCTGTTTTTAGCAGATGGCCGTCTACACCGTGCGAGCAAGACATCGTACAGCCGATCCAGCAGCCATCGGGCAGCCCTTGTGTAAAAGATTTCATCCATACGTCAGAATCAATGTTGGGGGTGTCGTCATGTGCGCCAAAACGGAAATTATGGGTGGGCAGCAGATCGAAGTGATCCATGATGCCGACGATATTAGCGGTGCCGATTTTTCGCATTTGGTTCTGTTTATCGTCCAATTCGTTCATCTCGCGGGTGAAGCGTTTGCCCGCTTTGCTGATGAGTTTGAGGTCGGCCGGGCCGTTGCTATTGGCGCGTACTTTGCTAAAACGGACGACGATCCCTTTGATTTTTTTGTCACGAAAGACGCGTCCTGTGCCGCCGCGCCCCGCCTGTTTGAGCCGTATCTCTTGGCGGCGGGTGTCGTACCATGTGGCATTGATGATGGCATAACGGATATGATCGGCTGCGCTTCCGGCCGACATAACGGAGATGCCGCGCTGCTGCCGTTCGTTGTCGGCGTACAGTTTTGTCAGATACGCGCCTAATAAATGGGAATCTACCATCTCTAGCGGAGCGGTTTCTATTGTGATTCTGCCTGTGTCACCGTCGATAAAAATGATGATGTATTCGGCTGCTTTGCCTTGAATTTCCATCGCATCAAACCCAGAAAATTTGAGAAACGGGGCGAAGTAGCCGCCGACATTGCTGTCTACGACATTGTTGGTCAAGGGGGAAAGGGTGACGACGGTCGCTTTGCCAGAGCCTGCGTATGCTGTTGTGCCGCAGATGGGGCCGTTGGCGATGATGAGTTCGTTTTGGGGATCGTCCCATCTGGTCTCAGGGGTGACTGCATCCCATAATAGTTTGAGACCGAAGCCTCGTCCGCCAGTAAATAGCTCTTTCATCTGTTGGGTGACGGGTTTTTGCGTGATTTCGTTCGTTTCTAGGTTGATGTGCAAGGTGCGGTTGGCGTAGCCGCGCACGACGGGGCGTTTTTCGTAGGTATATTCGACTAGTAGCTTGCGGGCTGCTTTTATCTCTTCAATTGTGTGGGACATGGGTGTACATTCTCCTTATGGGATATAAATTATTTGTATAGCTGTTTCGTAACTACTAACTGGATAAATGACTTATACGGTTAAGAAATTGAGGCAATTTCAATGCCAAAGTAGTTACGCTATTTCAAGCTCAGATGGGTACTCTAACATAGAGCCAAGATAGGTTCAATTCATTATCGTAACAGGTGACAGGCACTCGGCAAGTGCCAGTCACCTTTCCTAAGTTACCGAATATGATCAGGCTTATTCTGTGACAAAAATGATGATTAATGGTCAACGGATCGGCATTGACCATTGATAATCGCCCTGCTTTATGTATAGTTGCCATTGACTTTTCGCATTAAGTAAAGCTATAATTGTGTATTATGTCTTCTTCCATTAAGCTCATTCTGTTGTTGCCTGAATGGTTACGACTATGGGTACGCCAGCAGTTACTGCCTCTTCTTGGCATCGGTGTAAAGCAGATGGCATTTGGCGCAATGGCTGGCGTGTTCGATACGTTGTTACTGTTCTTTATGGGTTTCGGCTTTCTGGTTGGTGGTCGGGTTTATATGGATGGGCAATTTGCTTTGCCAAGAGAGGTGCAGGTAACGGCCGTTACATGGGCACCCATCTCTGACAGCATTGCACGACGGGCAGACATTCCGCGCGAAGTACCGTTGGTATTGTGGTGGAAGGAGAATGCCCTATCAGCCGTCAATCCTGATAGCTGTACGGGAATTATTGGAGCATATGATTTGGTGAGGTCGGGGTCACACGCTTGTTTTGCGCCTGGCCCCATCTCTGATGTAGAAGTTTTTACACAATTAACAATCGCAGCGAACGAATATAAAAAACGTTGCCCCGATATAACCTATTTTAGCCAAGACCCCGAGTCGATTAAAAGTTGTTACTTCGCTTATAACGCTGGCATGGGAGCGGCCAAACGGCTGGACGCGAATAATTCAGCTTATGTGATGAACCGTTATGATGAGGCGCATCAAAATATGGTCTATTCTGATGTGGAATTGGGGACGGTGGTGTTGACGCAGATGGGCGCGTGGCCGGCTCATTTGGCAATGCAGGGATTGATTACGTCAAAGGCGGATGGGATGGGCAAACGGCCGTTATCCATCACCCTTTTAGACATAAACACCCGCGCTTATGATTGGCTGGCGTACGAATTTGACAACTTATTTGGCAACACTTTTACAGGAGATGGTGAACCCATCACTTTTCCGCTTCAACGGGATTTGACAGGGCAGGATTGCATCGGCACAGCACATTTGATAGGACGGCCGTCGTTGCGTCCCACCCTCAACCCCGTCAGCGAGTCACCCATCCTGACACAAGACATACATGGGTGCAGTTACAGTCTGCCGGGACTGGACATATCCAGTTCAAACGGCAGCGCAGTCTTACAATCGTCCATACCTGGTCAGGTGACAACCTACACCGATCAATGGCATAACAGCACCGTTCGCATCGAAAATGACGAATGGATTGTCTGGTATCTACATCCGCGATCATATTTAATCAAGGAAGGCAGCGTCAAACGCGGAGAAGCCGTCGCTGTCATGGGTGCAATTGGTAACGCAACTGGGTCACACGTTCATTACACTATCTACGATAAAATCAACGACACCTTCGTAGACCCGCGCAATTTTGTACCATAATCATTTGTAAACGGTCACTCCTCCAATTGAAAACACGACACTGATTACACCGATCTCTTATCTGTGTTTATCCATAAATCTAGTGTGCAAATCATAGAGGAAGCGACCAATTACATCTGTTTTCACAAAGAATAAGGAGTATCATTCTATGGATTTGTCACAGTTGTTCTATTTTATTCCAGCTATTGCAGCAATATTTCTCGTCTATCACCTCATCTTCAAGGTGCAGTTGCCGTCAAAGGGAATCGGGGGAATTCTTTCCTATATTTTTGGCGCAGTTATCATCTTTGCCGTCGTCGGCTACCTCATCTCTACCTATTTTGGCTCATGGATGAATACTATGTTAGACGCTGGCAAAGAGTCTGAATGGACGACTTTTGTCAATTCCAGCGAAAATATCGTAGAAGGCGCGTTTGGCACAGAAGGTAGCCCAAGTAATAGTGCCGTAACGGCCGTCACCCCAGCAGCCGCATCTGATATTATTATCACCGCTACCCCAGCGTATATCGTACCCGGCGGCGGCAGTTACGCCTTAGAAACCGATCCCGTCGTTCCCGGCACCGCCACCACCCACACCGTTCAACCCGGCGATACACTCTACAGCATTGCAACACAGTATGGTGTATCGGTTGATGCAATTATGATCGCTAATGGGATGACCAGCTATCTTATTATGGCCGAGCAGGTGCTGCAAATTCCGGCCCCGCAATAATGAGCGATGATGCAGGCGGCTCCACCGCCATCAAAAGACACCATCGCCCAGATGGTCATATCAGCCGTGTCGGCGATTATTTTTGGAGCAAAGTTCCGCATAAATATCGTCAAAATATTTGGCCTGAGCTCAAATTATTGCCCGGTGAAGAGATCGAATTAGAGATTGCGCTGGCGTGGTATCGGGACATCATGGGCAAGTTTGTGTTTGGCTACTTCTATCTATTGATGGGGCTGATTTTGGTCACAACGGCCATTATCCTATTCTATCAACTGGATAAGTTTATGCTACTCATCCCCCTCGCGATCCTGTTTTTGCTAATCTCAGAAGCATCGCGCGAGTACATGGAATATAACCAGTGGCGCATGGTCAAGACAAACAAACGGCTCATCATCACCATGCCGCAACACAGCTCTTGGCCACTGGTCGATAATATCGAGTTAGGCACATTGCCCAAAATTATTGATACCAACTGGTCGCCAAATGTCGTCTGGCGCGTCTTTCAATTTTTCACAGGGGCGAGGGATGTATATATTAGTTTGACCGGCCTGCAATTTGTGGAAGGGAGTGCAAAAGTAAAAGATGCCCTCATCATCCCCGATGTAAATGAAGAAGATGTATTTGAGCTAAAAAGGCTTATATTCGGTTAAGAAGAATAGAGAGTAGCGCGTAGAGAATTCTTGTTTTGTCGTTATGTTTTATGTGAGGACAAGGTATCTTCTCAATAAATCGTGGACAAGACTTGACAAATTTCATCAGCACTTTATTTTACACGAGTATCATTAGGAAAATTTGTCAAGTCTCCCCACAGAACAAGATAAAAAAGCGGTTGGAGATAGGGAGTACACTCCCCATCTCCAACCGCTTTTGCTTTGATGCAATTTTAGGCGACTTAGTGCACTTACTTTTTATCGTACTGCTCAATTTCGACCGCTTCTATCCCTTTATGCGTCTCTTCAACATCATAAAGCACCCATTCCCCTTCGGCAAAATTGTACGGATTGCCAATGACATTGCTTTTATGGAAGAATAATTCGTCACTGCCGCCGCGCATAAGGAAACCGTACCCTTTTTTACCGTTATACCACTTCATACGACCAATATATTTTCCCGTTTGCGGGTCAATTTGGATGGCATCGGGAGGAGCAATATCATCACCACCTTGCTGGCGGAAGGGGCGAGAGTCGCTACTAGGCTTGCGCTGTTCGCGTTGCTCACGTTGTTCATAACGTGGTTTACTATATGATGTTGTGGAAGTTGATGGCGTTGGCGCGGCAGATGAACGGCCGTTTCCCCCTCCTAATTTTTTAACTGATGCTGGTTCTACAGGCAATCCCGCCTGTTCCAATTTTCGTTGCATACCCACCGTGAATAAAAATTTCTTCCCTTTTTCATCTTCTGCCCATTGATCCTTGTAAATCATCCTTTCTCCCTTGCTAATTGCCAATTGTTAATTGTCAATTGTCAATTTTTAATTATTCTCGCCCTCATTATACCTGAATTTGAAATATCCCCAGAAATTCATCTATCTATTTCTTAGGGCGATTGCAATCTCATCTTTTACAGAAAATTGAGTTGATCTTGTTTTGAAATTGGACACCGATCACGCTGATTTTGCTGATTTTGATCTTTTTATCTGTGTTCATCTGCGCAATTGTATCTTCTCAGTATTTCGGGGTGATTATAACCAATTAAGAAAGGAATAAATTACGTTAGTCAAGTAAATGCGTTCCTTTCCTAATTAGCTGTACTCATGCCCCCAATTTTTTGAGAAGTTACATGCAATCAGTGCCCCGTTTTGGAGGGGGCAATCGCCCTAATCTATTTCTGAAATCCATTATGATCCGCTTAAATCAAGGTCAACTGCTCTCCATCCCCCTCTTCTTCATCGGCAGCCAACGGCCGTATCTCCGCCGTCACCACCCCGATGACCCGATTTCGTCCTTGAATTTTGACAGCCTCATCGGGAACAACAGCTCGCGTTCCCTTCTTAGACCGCTTTAAATCATACCGTTCCACGCTGCCAGTTGCCATCAACACCAGCAGCTCCGTACTCTCATCACAGAGCGCAATCGTGACAATTTCCGATGACCCTTTATACATCTTCATATTTTTCACCCCCATCCCATTCCGCCCTTGCTTCGGATATTTGGATAGCGGCGTGGCACGGGCAAGCCCGTTATCGGTGACGCTCCACACATACGGATTTTTGCGGATAATCTCAGGGGTGATGAGTTCCATCGCCACCACACCATCACTGTCATCCGCTAATTTAATGCCGATTACGCCGCCCGCAGCCAGCCCCGTCGACCGAACCTTTGTCTCGTCAAATCGTATCAACTGTCCAGCAGAGGTTGCCAGCATTATATCCCCATCATTGGTCGATAATTTTGCCCAGCCGAGCGCATCATCCTTGCCAATGCCGATGACAGTGAACGGATTAGAGGTGATGCCGGGCAAATCGTCCACCCGTGCCCGTTTGACCACTCCCGCCAGCGTCGTCAGCAGCAACGTTCCCTCTGCATCAGGGGGAATGATAAGGGCAGCGGCCAGATGGTTGCGGCGCGAGAACCCTGTTAAATCGGCAAAATGTTTACCATCTCCCATTTTACGAACGCGGGGAAGCTGATGGACAGGGAGAGAAACGGCCGTTCCATTAGCTGCAAACAGATACAAAATATCCTGCGTATTCGCCTCTAAAAGCGCACGCGGCTGCTCCGCTGGCTTTTTAGGAATATGGATCATTTCGGGGGAAGTCGTGCGGGCAATCCCGCCACCATCCCCAATCAGCACCCACACCTTCTCGTCAGGCAGCAAATCATTTTTAGTGATGAGTTTCGCTTTAGCCGAATCTATAATCTGCGTACGGCGTACATCATTATACAAAGCTTTTGTCGCCTCCAACTCCTTGCCGATCTCCGCCCGCATCAACGTTGGCTTCTTGAGCAGATTCGCCAAGCGTTTGATGGTCAGCTTGAGCGTTCCATACTCCTCTTTGATTTTTTTCTGTTCCATTGCCGCCAATCGGCGTAGCTGCATATCCAGAATTGCCCGTGCCTGCACCTCCGTCAATTTGAATCTCTTCATCAAATTTGTGCGGGCAGTTTCCGTTCGGCGTGAGCGGCGAATGGTGTCAATAATCGCGTCTAAATTGTCCAGCGCGATGAGCAATCCTTCCAGCACATGAGCGCGGTCGCGTGCTTTTCGCAAATCATATTGAGTGCGACGGCGCACGATCTCCATCCGATGCTCCAGATAGACGCGCAATGCCTGTTTCAACGTCAGCACGCGCGGCTCACCGTTGACCAACGCCAAGAGTGAGACGCTGAACGTGCTTTGCATCGGTGTTTGCTTAAATAATGATTCCAGCACATCTTGGGGATCGACGGTGCGCGTCGTTTCGATAACGATCCGCATCCCATTCCGATCCGATTCGTCGCGCAAGTCAGTCAACCCCTCTAACTTGCCGTCACGATGCAGACGGGCGATGCGGCCAAGCAAATTTGTCTTATTGCTTTGGTACGGCAGTTCGGTGATGACGATGCGCGATTTTTTGCGCTCCATATGCTCAACATGTACCTTCGCCCGCACCGAGAGCTTGCCCCGCCCGGTCGCATACGCGGCGGCGATAGCATCCTTCTCATCATTGCCCGCACGATAGCGGAAAAGAAGGCCGCCAGTGGGGAAGTCCGGCCCTTTGATGCGCTCCATCAAATCGGCGACGCTGATATCGGACAGATCCTCCCATCGCTCCAGCATAAAGAGAAGCCCGTCTACCACTTCACCCAAATTGTGGGGCGGCACGCTGGTCGCCATACCGACTGCGATACCCGTCGCCCCGTTGACGAGCAGATTGGGGATGGTGGCGGGCAGGACGGTCGGCTCTTCGAGGGATTCGTCGAAATTGGTGACAAAATCAACCGTCTCTTTGCCAATATCTTCTAGCAGATCGAAGCCTTGATTGCTCATACGGGCTTCGGTGTAGCGCATGGCGGCGGCGGGATCGCCATCTATGGAGCCAAAGTTGCCCTGTCCATCCACGAGCGGGTAGCGCATGGAAAAATTTTGCGCCATCCGCACCATCGCGTCATAGACGGATTGGTCGCCGTGCGGATGATATTTGCCCAGCACTTCACCGACGACGCGGGCTGATTTTTTATAGGAGGTGTCGGGGCGCAGGTGCATCTCGTGCATGGCGTACAGGATGCGGCGGTGGACGGGTTTGAGGCCGTCGCGGGCATCGGGCAATGCGCGGGAGACGATGACGCTCATCGCATAACTAAGATATGATTGGCGCATTTCGGCGTTGATGTCAATCGGTTTGATTTTGCTCTGTTCTAATAAATTCATACTATTTTTTATGGTGGGATGGAAAACTTGATATGGTTCAAATTAGGCTGAATCGTATCTTCTCAATAAATCGTGGATAAGACTTGACAAATTTCATCAGCATTTTATAAAATTTGTCAAATCTTCCTAGAATACTGGGAAGATACGCTGAATCATTTTTACAGTTGTTGCGTGATTGGGCGACCACAAGGGGGCGACCCTACAGGAGTAAATCGCAGGGGCGCGGCCTTGTGCCTGCCCTCAGCCTATAAAGATCATTTTGCGTAAAATGAACCAGGTCGAAAATTTGTTCTGTTTTTCTCTATTTCTACGGGGAATATAGACAAGTTTGAGGGGTCTGTCAAAAAAGTCTGTTTGGGGACAAGCGGGGGTATTTTTGTGGCATTGGTTAAAAACTGATGCCTGACACAGGAAATGCGCTGAAAGCGCGTTAAGATAAGGAATGAGGTATCTTCTCAATAAAGCGGGGAAATTATTTTGTTTTTAGTGTGACTACAGCAGATTATGGAAATAAACAGATGTTTTTTCGACTGCACCATCTGTTTATTTTTTTCATCCGTTGTTGTCGCCCCAAAATATTGAAGGGTTACGGAATGAGGATTAAATAAAACCAGAAATGTATCTTCTCAAAAAGTTGGGGGTATGAGTACAACAGATTGGGAAGAGAACAAATTTACTCGACTGACGCAATTTGTTCCTTTCTTCATTTGTTGTACTCTCCCCGAAATATTGAGAAGTCACCGATGTGACTACTAAATTAGTTAATTGTTAGCTGTCAGCTGTGGTAGAATGGGGATTGATAATTATTTTAGCGGAGCAATACGTATATGCAATTTGATCCCCATCCATCCCGACAGAGACCTTCTTTTGATTGGCTAAAAATAGTCAGGAGCAATTTACCCTTGATCCTGTTTTTGTTGCTGGCAATGGGCGGGATGTTTTCTGTTTACTTTTTTTATTCGCCGACAACGGCCGTTTCTCCCCAAGAAATAATCGCCGAAGCAGATCTCGAAGGCGGATTGTGGGCACCGATTTACAAAGATGTGGCTGGTGAGCCGGCCACGCAGCGCATCGCGCAAAGTCCCGGCCCTATTCGTATCGGCATTATTTCTGGACATCGCGGCTTTGATTCTGGTGCAGTTTGTGCTGATGGGTTGACAGAAGCGAAAGTTAATGCGGGTATTGCCGAACAGGTTACGGCCGTTTTGCGGCAAGAAGGCATTACCGTCGATTTACTTGATGAATTTGATCCCCGTATTGACAATTATGCCGCCACTGGACTGCTATCCATCCATGCCGATTCTTGTGACGACATCAACGCGTTGGCGACAGGATATAAAATTGTTGCGTCTACCAATACCCCCTCCTTTCTGCTTTCTGATTGTATCAGCCAAGCGTACGCTGTTACAGGATTGCACTATCACGAGAACAGCATTACCCATGATATGACCAATTATCACGCCTTTCGTGAGGTCGCACTCGGCACACAAGCGGCAATTATCGAAACGGGTTTTATGCGATTGGATCGGGAGTTATTGACGACCAACACTGCCCCAGTTGTACAAGGAATTGTGGACGGGTTGCACTGTTTTCTCGATACCGTTTCCGTGCGGCAGGCGGAGGCGGGCGGCGATGGCGATGGCAATGGATAAGGATCTGTTGGTACAGGCGCGGTCTGCGCTGAAAGCGGGGGACAAACCCCGCGCACGTGCTCTTTGCCAAGATGCGTTACGCCTCAATCCGCGCAATCATTTTGCGTGGTTGACGATGGCGGTTGCCGCGCCGTCTGCTGATGCGACGATGGAGTATGTGCGCCAAGCGGAACGGATCAAACCTGATGATCTGCAAGTGAAAAAGGGGTTGGCTTGGGCGAATAGGCGATTAGAAAGGCAAAAAGAGAAAACGGCCGTTCCACCTCTTCTTCCAGCCCCTTCTCCCATCCTGCCGCCAGCGCAAAAAAGCGAAAAGCAGGAAAAGCGCGGGGGATGGTGGAAATTGTTACTCGCCGTTCTCCTCATTTTTGCTTTATTGGGCGGGGCGGCGTTCACCTATGCTCAACGGGGGCCGGCTGACATTGTTCCGTCTACCGCGGTGGTGGTCGAGAGTACGTCAACTTCTGTGCCAACGGCCGTTCCTACCTCATCCCCCAAGCCGCAGCCGACACCGCGCGCGACAGCAACGCCCCATCCCATCCGTCCCAAAAATATCGTCGCCAATAGCAAAAACGAGGTGTGGGCGACATGGACGATGACACCCACGCCGACGAACACCCCCACACCCTCACCAACTTGGCAGCCGACTTTTCGTGCGCCGCAGGAAGGGAATATAGAGGGACGGCCGTTGGGAATCGGCCGTTATGAAAAGTGGATCGATGTCGATCTCTCCACCCAAACGCTCATCGCTTACGAAGGGGACGCGCTCGTTTTTCAAACGTATATCTCCAGCGGCTTAGCCCCCAATCGCACCGTCACTGGTCAATTCCGTATCTGGCTTCGTTTTGAAAGCCAAACGATGGACGGGAGACTGCTTGGTTACGATTATTATTTAGAAGATGTGCCGTATGTGATGTACTTTTTTGAAGATTACGCCCTGCACGGCACATTTTGGCATAATAATTTCGGCTACCCGATGAGTCACGGCTGTGTCAATATGGAAACGGGCGATGCGGGTTGGATATTTGAGTGGTCAGAGGTGGGGACGGTGGTTAATGTGCATGAGTAGCAGGCGGGCAGGGTTGCAGGGTTGAATAGTATATGAAAACGACGAAGATAGTGTTGGAAAATGGGTTGACAGTTTTGCTTAAGGAGATGCACCACGCTCCTGTTACTACCTTTATGATTTGGTATCGTGTTGGCAGCCGGGACGAGCGGGCGGGTCATACGGGCGCGTCCCATTGGGTTGAGCATATGATGTTTAAGGGGACGGAGATGTTTCCAGCCGGCCAGCTTGATCGGATGATTTCCCGCGAAGGAGGGCAATGGAACGCATTTACATGGCTCGACTTCACCGCTTTTTATGAGACGATGCCCGCCACCAAAATTGATTTGGGGCTGCGGCTGGAAGCGGATCGGATGGTCAATCTGCCGATGCTGCCCGCCGATGTGGAGAGTGAACGGGGCGTAATTCTGTCTGAGCGGGCGATGTATGAGAATAATCCCAGCTTTCAACTCAATGAAGAGGTCAACGCGGCCGCCTTCCGTGTCCACTCCTATCATCACGAGGTAATCGGCGATACGGCCGATTTGCAAACGATGAGCCGTGACGATTTATACGCCCATTACCGCCATCATTACGCACCTGACCGCGCAACGGCCGTTGTCGTCGGTGATTTCAACAGTGATGAGATGCTGGCACGTATCAAAAAGTTATACGGCAACATCCCCACCGCCGCCCGTGCCGCTCCCGTCTATCGCCCTGAACCACCCCAGCGCGGCGAACGGCGCGTCACCATCAATGGCACGGGTGATACCGCTTATTTGACCATTAATTACCACGTTCCCAGCGCGACCCATCCCGATTATTATCCATTGACGCTGCTCAATGCCGCTTTTGCCGGCGGCAGCAGTTTGGGCATGTTCGGCGGCGGCGGCTCGAACAAGAGTTCCCGTTTGTACAAGGCGTTGGTGGATACAGAAACGGCGGTCGGGGTGAGCGGCGGGATGGCTCCGTCAGCCGATCCATTTTTATATACGATTGGGGCGGTGGCGAGAAACGGCCGTTCTCTCACCGATGTCGAAGCTGCCTTAGATGCAGAGTTAGCCCGATTGATAAACGATCCCATCACCCAATCAGAGCTGGACAAAGCGTTAAAACGCGCCAAAGCGCAATTTGTGATGGCGGGCGAGAGCGTTACGGGGCAAGCACAACTGCTCGGCATGGCCGAAACGGTGACGGGCGATTATCGTTGGTTTGAAACAGTGCTGGATGATTTGGCAAAGGTGACACTACCCGATATTGAGCGGGTACGGGATCTTTATTTGCAGAAGAAGAACCGAGTTGTGGGTTGGTATGTGCCGAGTAGGGTGATGAATACGGCCGCGTAAATGCTCGCCCAAGGAAAAAGGGCTGGTAACTACTCAGCCTATCAATTATTTCATCACAAAGAAAAGCAAAGATCAGTACCTTCTCAGTATCCTGGGGAGACTTGACAAATTTTTCTAATGGTACTCGTGTAAAATAAAGTGCTGATGAAATTTGTCAAGTCTTGTCCACGATTTATTGAGAAGATACAAAGATCACAAAAAAAATCTTAAAAACCTTCGTGCCCCTCGTGTCTTTGTGGTTAATTCGGACAATGGCTGAGTAGTTACAAGGGCTGTTACTATAGCCTGATTCCCAAAAACAAATCAAAAAAGCCTGCCACTGATTAGGGCGATTGCAGCCTCCCAATTCTGCCTATCGCCATCGATTTTTCAACCGATGGCTGTTATAAAAAGTGCGCTCAAGCGTACTGCGACGGACGTTTTCAACATGCTTTAGGAGTGAGGATTAAATGGTCAGGGGGAATCTTTTGCGTTACATACGGCTATTCTGCATTAATGTTGCTATATCACAGGGCGTTCGCTTATTTTTTCGAGTGATTCCCAAATTTGACTCATATATGGGGGTTTACGCAATTTTAGTTGACATAAATGACAGACTCAGATCATTTCACAAGGATAGCCCGAAGAGTGAAATTTATGTCAACGCATATATATAGGTAATTTCTCTTGCTAACCGCCATATATATCGTTTTTTTAATTTCGTTTTTAACTCAAATTTTTTAATTTCGTTTTTAACTTAAAAAATGAGCGAACGTACTGTATATCACTTTTGCTAAAAAAGTTAGCTGAGAGCAAAACCTCGGCAAACTTTACTTATGACGGCCAACTATGCAAGATAAAATACAAAATCTAAAAATATCATTAGACAGTCTAAACGCAGACCTTCCAGCTGATATACCGCAAAGAATAGATATGATGAATGAATTAGCGTGGATTTTGCGCGATTCAGAGGCAAAATATGCCTTAACATTAAGTGAATCAGCTCATACCCTTGCTCAACAAGTGAATTATAAGAAAGGATATGCGTACAGCCTGCGTAATTTAACTGTGCTCCATAGCATGGTCTTCAATAATCATGATATAGCTTTAGCACAAGCAGATGAGCTGCTCGCAATGCCCGAATCTAAAAAAGATTTGCATCTAAAAATTCGAGCATTGGGCAGCATCGCTTTAGTCTATAACAGATTAGGGGAGTATGGAGAATCCCTGAACTATTACAATCAAGTTATATATTGGTGCGAGCAAGTAGATGATTTTGATTATTTATCAGCAGCGATGAATGATGTAGGCATAATCTATCTGCAAGAGGGAGATTATGAGCGTGCATTACAAACATATAAAAAAGCCCTCCATCTCGCCAAAACACATACTATGTCGCGTATACAAGCAATTGCTAATCTAAATATCGGCGAAGTACTCATCATGCAACATGAGTATGATAAAGCGAAACAACATTTAGAAGAAAGCCTACAGATCAGCAAACAACATAATTTCTATTTTACTCAAGCTTTAGCCTTAAATTATATAGCCCGTATCTATAGTGCAAAAAAAGAGTTCGATCAAGCCATAAAGATATTGCTGAAGGCCAAAGAGACTTTATCAACCTATGGCAATGCAGATAATTTGTCAGATATATTGATAGATTTAGGTATTATTTACCAAAAACAGGGTCGATTGGACAAGAGCTTGAGCAGTTTGCAACAAGCATTAAAAGTTGCTATATCCGCTAACGCAAAACAGACAAAGTCAAAATGTTATCTACAGCTATCTAACTTCTATGAAGAGCAGGGAGAGTGGGAACAGGCGTTGCAATATCATAAACAGTACCAAATCTTAGTGGAGGAGATTTCTAATGCGCAATCCGACAAGAAAGTAAAAACACTTCAGGTAATTTATGAAACACAGGCCGCCCGACGAGAAGCTGAAATCTATCGCCAGAAGAGTATCGAATTAGAAAAAAGGGTGAAAGAACATGTTAAAGAATTACAGAAAACGTATGAGGAGTTAAGTGAATTAGATCGCCTCAAATCAAAATTTATCAACGATATTTCCCATGAATTACGCACTCCATTAGCTAATATCTCACTATATTTGGATTTGTTAGATAAGGGTAAGTCTGCTAATAAAGAGAGGTACATAAGTACCCTTCGTGAGCAAGTGGAACGACTGGCTGGCTTGGTGGAAACGGCATTAAGTCTATCATTATTGGATTCCGAACAAGATTTAATGAGCATGGTTAACATAAACTTGAATGAAATAATTAAGCAAATAGCAGCCAAAAAACAACAGATGGTGGGACAACAATTAACAGTTTCTCTTAATTTGTGCCAAACCCCCATTTTTGTACATGGGTATCTTGAAAAAATAGTAACCATGATAGAACATATCGTCAACAATGCGATCAAATATACAACTAGTGGAGAAATCATCATCCGAACGCGCATAGATGATGATAAAAATAATGGACATCTATATATACAGGATAGTGGGATAGGCATTGCACCTGAGGATATGCCCCATATTTTTGAAAGCTTTTATCGGGGACAAGGCGTTGGGCGATCAAATATTTTTGGCACAGGGTTAGGCTTGACAATTGCAAAAGGAACTGCCATGCTACATGAAGGGTATATCAATGTAGAAAGTACATGTTCTATTGGTACGGAAGTAGAGGTGTGCTTGCCATTAGCATAAAGTACTATTTGGTTTCCATGAGTGGGGCAACTGCGTGAACCATATCATTGGTTTTTAACCGATGATTGATATGGAGTACCTACTAAGGCCATTTATGAAAAATAATTAGAATGACAGATGGAGGTTTTTGGTTTTATTTAACCCGCATTCCTAACGCTCTCTGGAGATTGCTTTAATTTTTTAGTCGTATAAATTATTTACTCAGAGATAAATTGAACCAATTTTGGACGTGGTTCAAATTAGGGTGAATTGTCTTTATAGTTGTTGCGCGATTGGGCGACCACAAGGGTTGCTCCTACGGGAGTAAATTGTAGGGGCGTGGTCTTGTGCCCGCCTTCAAAGTGTAAAGATCATCTTGCGTAAAATGAGCCATGTCCAATCTTGGCATAATGCTCAAATAGGTACGTAAAAATTTTGTAAGAAGCGGTGAAATAATTTTGACACCTTAAGAAAGAGTGTTAAAATATCGCCCGTCAGAATTAGCACTCGCAAACCGAGAGTGCTAAAAAGATACTCCCAAAATGATTTACAAAGGATGCAGAGGATGAAGCTAAGACCGCTTGGTGACCGTTTGGTCGTGACCATACAAGAAGAGAAGGAGATTACGCCCACAGGGTTGATGTTGCCTGAAACGGCAAAGGAAACACCGCAACGGGGTGAGGTTATCGCGGTTGGCAACGGCCGTCGTACCCAAAAAGGCAAGCGCATCCCCATGGATGTGCAAGTCGGGGACACCGTTCTTTACGCCAAATATGGCGGCTCAGAGTTGAAGATTGATGGGGAAAAAGTGTTGATTCTGCAAGAATCTGACATTTTAGCTGTTATTGAAGTGTAATTGAAGGAAAGCGCAACCCACCTTCAAGGTGGGTTGCACTTATATGAATATATTTATTTAGGAGAATAGAACAAACATGGCAAAGCAACTTATTTTTTCAGAAGAGGCACGTCGCAAATTAAAGGTTGGTGTAGATACATTAGCAACGGCCGTTTCCACCACACTCGGCCCCAAAGGACGTAACGTCGCCATTGATAAATCATTTGGCGCACCCACCATCACCCACGATGGCGTGACCGTCGCCAAAGAAGTTGAATTAGACGACCCATTTGAGAATATGGGCGCACAACTGCTCAAAGAAGCAGCCACCAAAACCAATGACATCGCTGGTGATGGAACCACCACCGCCACCGTTTTGGCGCAGCACATCACCCACGAAGGGATGAAAAATATCGCTGCCGGCGCAAACCCCATGCTCCTCAAACGCGGGATCGAAGCTGGCACAGCCGCCCTTTCCGCCAAAATTCGTGACATGGCTGTTCGGATTGACAGCAAAGAAGATATTGCTTCTGTCGCCGCCATTTCCGCCCAAGACCAAAGCATCGGCGACTTGATCGCGGAAGTGATGGACAGAGTTGGCCGAGACGGCGTTATCACCGTTGAAGAGTCCCGCAGCCTTGAGTTCGAAACCGAATACGTTGAAGGGATGCAATTTGATCGTGGTTACATCAGCCCCTATTTTGTCACCAACTCCGACACGATGGAAGCTGA
This sequence comes from Anaerolineae bacterium, assembly GCA_015486215.1. Taxonomy (GTDB): domain Bacteria; phylum Chloroflexota; class Anaerolineae; order Promineifilales; family Promineifilaceae; genus S016-13. Next base: position 17,338 of record WFSA01000110.1, read on the forward strand.
ATTAGATGATCCATACATCCTCATCCACGACAAAAAAATCAGCGCGGCACAAGACCTCGTTCCCGTCTTAGAAAAATTGATGCAAATCGGCAAAAAGAACTTTGTTGTTATCGCCGAAGATATTGATGGCGAAGCGTTAGCTACCCTCGTCTTGAACAAATTGCGCGGCATGATCAACGCATTGGCGATCAAAGCTCCCGGCTTTGGCGACCGTCGTAAAGCGATGCTGCAAGACATCGCCGCCCTGACCGGCGGCAATGTTATAACCGAAGAGATGGGACGCAAATTAGACAGCGTGACCATTGACGATCTTGGCCGTGCGGCCAAAATTGTCTCCTCCAAAGATGACACCACCGTCGTTGACGGTGCAGGTGAAGAAGAGATGATCAACGCCCGTGTTGACCAGATTAAAGTTGAAATTGATCGCAGTACATCCGATTACGACCGCGAAAAATTGCAAGAACGTCTGGCGAAAATGGCTGGCGGCGTTGCTATCATTCGTGTTGGTGCGGCCACTGAGGTCGAGTTGAAAGAGAAGAAACATCGGGTGGAAGATGCGTTGAGCGCAACCCGCGCGGCCGTTGAAGAAGGTATCGTTCCCGGCGGCGGCGTTGCTCTGTTGAATGCACTTTCCGCTTTGGACGACGTGGATGTTCCCGAAGGGGACGTGCAGACTGGTGTTAATATTTTGCGTGATGCGTTGGAAGCTCCCATGCGTAAAATTGCGGAGAACGGCGGCAAAAACGGGGATGTCATCATCCAGAACGTGCGCCGCGCTCAAGAAGAGGCTGGCGATGACCAAATTGGCTACAATGTGCTGACAGAAGAGTACACCAATATGATCACCATCGGCGTGATTGATCCCGCCAAAGTGACACGCGGCGCATTGGAAAATGCGGCCAGCATCGCCTCTATGATTTTGACCACTGAAGCGTTGATCACCGACTTACCAACTGAAAGCTCAGCACCCGCGATGCCCGATATGGGCGGTATGGGCGGCGGAATGGGCTTCTAAAATAATGAACAATCTATCTTCTCAGTATTCTGGGGAAACTTGGCAAATTTTCCTAATGATACTCGTGTAAAATAAAGTGCTGATGAAATTTGTCAAGTCTTGTCCACGATTTACTGAGAAGATACTGAACAATGAGTAATGAATAGTAACTACTCAGCCTATCAATTATTTCACCACAAAGAAGCAAAGATCACAAAGAAAATCTTAAAAAACTTCGTGTTCTTCGTATCTTTGTGGTTAATTTGGACAAGGGCTGAGTAGTTACAATGAATAATGAATAAGTGGTTCATCGTTGTTCATTGTTCATGTGCATTATTCGTTATTAGGGCGGTGCAGGCTGTCCCTGGTATAGAAAACAAGAAAGTCTCCTCATAACTGAGGGGGCTTTTTTGTTTTTAGTATGACTACAGCGGGTTATGAAAATGAACGGATATTTTCTCGACTGCACCATCTGTTTATTTCTTTCATCCGTTGTAGTCACCCTGAAATATTGAGAAGTTACGTGATTTTGTTGATCTTCGCGGGTGTATTTTAGTTTTGGGGTGGGTACGACACTGATTGAAATCGGTGTTTGATATGAAAAAGCCCGCTGAAAGCGGGCTAAACTTAACGCGCTTTTAGCGCGTTTCTTGTATCAGGCAACGGTTTTTAACCGATGTTGCAAAAATACAGTTCCGCCTTGCTTTCAGTGCCAATCTTTGCGGCGCACATGATAAATGTAGTGCGGGACTGGGATGGTGTATGCTTGCATTGATGGGGGGAATTCGTACAAATCCTCCCCTATCCGTACACCGCCAACGGCTTCTTGCATTTTGATTGAGGCGATATTTTTTATATTGGGTGAGGCTTGCACGGCCGTACACTTTGTATATGTAAACAGAAACGATAGTAATTCTCGTTTGACTTCAACCCCGTATTTGTGTCTCCAATACGCTGGTAACAGCTTCACGTCAGTACTGGCTATCGCTTTTATATCAGGGGTGTGCATCGTGCATTCACCTATCGCTTCCCCTGTTGATCTTAATTCCACCACGAGTCGTTGATCCAGAAAACCTGCTTCTTGCTTGCGGATGCGCTGCTCAATCTGCTCCTGTGTGATGCGTAATCCTTGCGGAAAGCCGACAAATATCATCACTTTGGGGTTCGTCCACAGTTTATAATAGAGGGGTGCATCTGCGACTGTTGCTTGTCGAATTATGAGTCGTTTTGTATGAAGAACCATCAGTTATATTTGCGGTAACCGGTCGCTCTTCCCATGGTTTGTACACTGATTGCACAAATGAACACAGATAAAAAGCAAAAAATCAGTGTAATTAGTGTACTATTTTTAGTCAGGGGAGTGACCGCTTGCTACTTGCGCTTTCATCTCTTTGGCGGCTAGGGCGTAACCGCCGTCGGACCCGTCGAGAAAGTGGACGTGATTAGCGGCGTAGTCGAAGATGAGGCAGGTCATCAATGCGCTTTTATTAGCATGAATGCCATAAATTATTTTGCCTTCTTGCCGCCATTGTTCTAAAAAGGTGCGTAATTGTTGTTGTTGAACGGCCGTTCCTGACAACACCATCCGCAGCGTCTCATCAAACTTGCGGTAATCGGAATTGGCGATCAACATTTGTCGATAGATGCCCCAATCGGTTGTTTTCGTCTGCGTGCCGCGTGCCATAAACAGTTTGCCAAGCAGGATCAACCCCCATAATTTGAACTGATATAAGAGACGCTTCCATTTGGGTTGAAACGCGGTGCGGATCACCGTCTCCCCATAGAGCGTTTGCGGAGAAAGAGAGAGAGAAAGATTTTCGTCCCGAATGGGATGATGCTGCTGCTCTTGTCCATAAATGTCGAGAATGCCTTGCGAAACGGCCGTGTACACCTCTTTCTTATTCCCCTCAATCCCCTTCACCAAAATGGAGACCGTTTCCTCATACGGGCTAGGGATTTCATTCCAACGGCACTCAAATCCTTCAAAACTGCCATTAGGTACAATCTCATCTGAGAGCAAATACGGATTATTTTCTCTCTTATCCTTGATCAATTCCTCCGCATACGTCAATCCATCCCCCCAGAACATCGCTTGCTGATAATGGGGGGACGGCTGAAATTTACCGATGAGAAGCTGGTGATTGGCCGCCGCGATCTCCCCCATTTGGACCATGCCAATGCGTAAATCGAGGTTGAACTCCTCTTTTGCCATCTTTTTTGTGGCCGCCAATGCCGCTTGCACGGCCGTTTTGGTAGATGGCGGCACGCAAACAGTCGCTCCATCGCCGCCAAAAACATAGGGAATTAGGATCGGGGTGGCGGCATTAAGTAACGCCATAATAGAGGCGGCTCCTATCGCATTGACCTGCTTATACTGCCCGTTCAAAATCGCCTTTGTAGAGCCGCGAACATCAGTGATGACAACATACCAATCATCCGGCAAAGGGGCGTATAAAACTGTATCAGCAAAGGAGTCAAATTCAGTAAAAGGGGAGATTTGATTATAAAATTGTTCGCTCATAGCTGGATAGTATAAACGATGCGCGAGTATAACTGCAAGGAGAGAGACCAATTCTATGAATTCGCCAATATGACGGTAACATCATAGAATTTGGCATGGTTCAAAACAGGACAAATCATCTTTACAGTTTTATAAAATAATGGGATGCGGAGCGAAGCTATCCGCGTTCCATTTTTACGTTAAGTTAGGCCATTTCTAAATTTAAATCATCCAAAACTTTGATTGTCATTCCCGCCCCCATCCCCACGAAGGTGAGGATGGGGGAATGACAAACGTATAATTATTTTTCATAAATGGCCTTATGCAATACTATACTGTAAAGCAGATTGTTAGTTTTTTGAACCATGTCTAGAATTTGAACGTATTTTTAGAGTATGGTATTAAAATCATAGACATTAACTATATGGCAACATATCCCGATATTATTAGTATTGAAGACGACCTCGGCTTATTCCGTCTTATTGAACTGACCTTACGGCCGTTGCCTATTCAATTACACCATGCCGAAAACGGCGCAGAAGCATTACGCCTCATTGACGAAATCAAACCAGAAGTAATCATTCTCGACATCACCCTGCCCGACATGCGCGGATGGGATGTTCTCGATCGAATCAGCCCATCTAACCTTAGAGCGATCAAAGAGATCATCGTCGTCACTGGACGCACTGAAACACCTCACCGCATCATTGCCCGTTTACGAGAGGTTGTAGGGTATCTGAACAAACCATTCAAACCAGCAGAACTGCGCGATATGGTTATTCAAGCATTGGAGCTTACAGTATAAGAATTCTCCTGCATCATCTCCTGAAGCAAAAGAGCAGTTCCTCCCCCGCCCGTTCACTCCACCGATATCACCTGTTTTATGACTAGACCATAGAAATTTGGACATGGTTCATTTCATGCGAAATGATCTTTACACTTTGTGGGCGGGCACAAGGCCGCGCCCCTGCAATTTACTCCTATAGGGGCGACCCTTGTGGTCGCCCAATCACGTGACAACTGTAAAGATGATTTTCACCATTTTGAACCATGTCGAAATTTGTCCCCGCTGACAGATAGAGTTCTCTGTCCCTATATGTGACGTTTATCGCGCCATCATATGCAATCTGTCACTACAATGCTTGTGCGCCATCCTATACACTTATTGCTTATAGGTAGAAAACTATTCCCTATTAGTTCAAAAGGAAAATTCTTATGAAAAAAATGATCACCCTTGATGGTAACGAAGCTGCTGCACGAGTGGCGCATAAAGTCAGCGAAGTTATCGCTATTTACCCCATCACACCATCTTCCCCGATGGGTGAATGGGCTGACCAATGGTCTGCCGAAGGACAGCCCAATATCTGGGGCGTAATTCCGCATGTGGTTGAAATGCAATCGGAAGCTGGCGCGGCTGGTACGGTGCATGGTGCATTGCAAGCGGGCGCGTTGACAACGACATTCACCGCCTCACAAGGGCTGTTGTTGATGATCCCTAATATGCACAAAATCGCAGGGGAATTGACTGCGACCGTATTCCACATCGCCGCCCGTTCCATCGCCGCCCAAGCCCTCTCCATTTTTGGTGACCATTCTGATGTAATGTCCACCCGAAACACAGGGTTTGCTCAACTTTTCTCTAATTCTGTCCAAGAAGTGCATGATTTAGCCCTCATCGCCCACGCCGCATCGCTCAAGTCACGCATTCCTTTCCTCCATGTATTTGACGGATTCCGCACATCGCATGAAGTCAGCAAAATTGAGCTGCTGGATGATGCTGTTATCCGCGCCATGATTGATGATGATTTGGCTGAAGCGCATCGTCAACGCGGCTTAACACCCGACGCTCCCGTTTTGCGCGGCACAGCCCAAAATCCAGATGTATATTTCCAAGCGCGTGAAAGCGTCAACCTATTTTATGAAGCGTGCCCAGCTATTGTGCAAGAGGCGATGGATAAATTCGCTGAATTGACGGGACGGCAATATCAACTGTATGAATATGTTGGCGCAGAAGATGCCGAGCGCGTTATTGTGTTGATGGGGTCTGGGGCAGAAACGGTGGAACACACGGCCGTTTTCCTCCAGAACCATGACGAGAAAGTAGGCGTTCTCAAAGTCCGCCTCTTCCGTCCGTTCGATATGAAGAGCATCATCAACGCCCTGCCCACTACTGTCAAAAGTATCGCCGTGCTTGACCGCACAAAAGAACCCGGCAGTATGGGCGAGCCGCTTTATTTGGATGTGATGACGGCCGTTGCCGAATCTATGGGTAACAAAACCCCCCCCTTCGCCTCCATGCCCAAAATCATCGGCGGGCGATACGGTCTCTCTTCCAAAGAGTTCACACCCGGCATGGTCAAAGCCGTTTACGACGAACTCAAAAAAGCGGCACCCAAAAATCATTTCACCATCGGTATCAACGATGATGTCACCCATACCAGCCTGACGTGGGACAAGCAGTATCACATCATCAAAGATGATGTCGTCCGTGCCGTCTTCTACGGGCTTGGCTCAGATGGAACGGTCGGCGCAAACAAAAACTCCATCAAAATTATCGGCGAAGGAACGCCCAATTACGCACAAGGGTATTTTGTTTACGACTCCAAGAAGGCTGGCTCCGTCACCGTCTCCCATTTGCGCTTTGGACCTCGCCCCATTCACGACCCATATCTAATCAACAACGCCAACTTCGTCGCCTGTCATCAGTTCAGCTTCTTAGAAAAATTTGACATGCTGAAACTGTCGGCCGATAACAGCACATTCCTGCTTAACAGCCCGTATGGGGCCGATGTAGTCTGGGATAAATTGCCCGGCGATATGCAACAAACGATTATTGATCGTAATCTCAAATTCTATGTGGTTGATGCGTATAAAGTCGCCAAAGAGAGCAAAATGGGACGGCGTATCAACACTGTTATGCAAACCTGTTTCTTTAGCCTAAGCGGCGTGCTGCCGACTGATGAGGCGATCACCGCGATTAAAACAGCGATCAAAAAGACATATGGCAAACGGGGCGAAGCGGTTGTGAATCAGAATTATGCGGCCGTTGATGCGTCATTGGCGCATTTGGAAGAGGTGAAAGTACCAACGGCCGTTACCAGCACCTTCGAACGCCCGCCCGCTATCCCCGATTACGCCCCCGAGTTCATCCAATCCGTCACCGCCCGCATGATTGAAGGCGTAGGCGATGATCTGCCCGTCAGCTTGCTGCCCGTAGACGGAACGTATCCGACAGGCACAACCAAATGGGAAAAACGCAACGTCGGTACGGAAATCCCCGCATGGGATCCAGACATCTGCATCCAATGCGGCAAATGTGTGATGGTTTGCCCCCACGCTACCATCCGCATGAAAATCCTTGATCCAGAATTGATGGAAGACGCTCCCTCAACCTTCAAAGCGGTTCCCGCTCGGTTCAAAGAGTTCAAAGATAAACTGTTCAGCCTGCAAGTGGCCGCCGAAGATTGCACCGGTTGTACCAATTGTGTTGACGTTTGCCCAGCCATCAATAAAGAACAACCAAAATTCAAAGCGATCAATATGGTTCCCCAAGCTCCCCTGCGCGATCAAGAGCGCGAGAATTGGGACTTCTTCTTAAACCTGCCCGAAATTGACCGCACCAGCATCCCGTTGAATCAAGTCAAATACTCGCAACTGCTTGAGCCGTTGTTTGAGTTTTCTGGTGCATGTCCCGGTTGTGGCGAAACACCATATCTCAAGCTACTTACTCAACTATTTGGCGACCGTACCATCGTCTCCAATGCGACGGGCTGCTCCTCAATTTATGGCGGCAATATGCCCACCACCCCATGGGCACAAAATAGTGATGGACGCGGCCCCGCATGGTCAAATTCACTCTTTGAAGATAATGCCGAATTTGGATTTGGAATGCGGGTCGCTCTTGACCAACGCGTAGACGCGGCGACCAATCTTTTACGCAATGAGCGCGATGTGATTGGCAGCGAATTAGTCGATTCTGTCTTGTTTGCCGATCAAGTCAGCGAAAAAGAGTTGCAAGCGCAACGGCAGCGCGTTGAACAATTAAATGAAAAGATTGACAGCTTGTTGGGCGGTGACGTGACCAATGAGACGAAGCGCAACCTAACATTCCTCCGCAATATCACCAGCGTGCTGGTTCATAAAATGGTTTGGATTGTTGGCGGCGACGGTTGGGCGTATGACATCGGCTACGGCGGTCTTGACCATGTGCTGGCCTCTGGACGCAATGTCAACATTTTGGTGATGGATACCGAAGTGTACTCAAATACTGGCGGCCAAATGTCAAAAGCGACACCGCGCGGTGCTATTGCCAAGTTTGCCGCTGCTGGCAAGCCGGCACGCAAGAAAGATTTAGGCATGTTAGCGATGGGATATGGTAATGTGTATGTCGCCCGTATTGCTTATGGTTCTAATGATCGCCAAACAATCAGGGCGTTGATGGAAGCAGCCGCGTATGACGGCCCGTCACTCATCATCGCTTACAGCCCGTGTATCGCTCATGGGTATGATTTACAATTTAATTTACAGCAACAGAAATCAGCCGTTAAATCTGGATATTGGCCGCTGTTCCGCTTTGATCCTGACCGTGCTGCACAAGGCTCCAATCCGATGAAATTGGATTCCAGAAAGCCGAAAATTCCTGTTGAGGAGTTCATGTATCGTGAAAATCGCTTTCTTAGACTTACCAAAACAGATCCCGCCCGTGCCGAGCAGCTTCTCAAACTGGCACAAGAAGATGTGGATGATCGTTGGCGGACATACGAACAGTTAGCTGATTCCAAATAATTATTTGGAATAGTCTAGGATATTGATTACAGGTACGGCGCACAAACAGAATAACACATCTCTGGGGGCTGTGTGCCGTACCTAATCAAGATCGCGTTTTCTGCGTATCTTTATTATAATACTGATAGTTAGGGGAAGGATGGATTAAATATCCATCCTTTTTTTTACCTATCCACGTATCCTCTCAATAAATCATGGACAAGACTTGATAAATTTCATCAGCACTTTATTTTACACGAGTATCATTAGGAAAATTTGTCAAGCCTCTCCAGAATACTGAGAAGATACCTACTCACTTTATAATTTAAGGCATGGTTCATTCTGTCTGAAATGATCTTTACAGTTTAAGGGCGACCATAAGGGTCTCCCCTACGATTTCCCCTCTGTAGGGGCGACTTTTATGGTCGCCCAATATGACAACGAATTATGAAGATGAGTTTTCTTACTTTGAATCATGTCTAATTTAAGAATGGAAGATGAATCATCCGATGAAAATTAAACAAATCCTTGTTCCTTTAGATGGGTCTGATGCGGCAAAGCAAGCCTTGCCGCACGCTGTTTCTATCGCTCGACGAGTTGATGCGGCTATTATATTGTTGCGGGTTGTTCCCGTACAAAGTTATGTGTCATTGTCTGATCCTAATATGGTTTTGGATGGCGGCACAGGGGCGACGGCGTATGATTATGAGATGGTGCGCGAGCTGCAGGAGAAGGGGCGCGAAACGGCCGTCGCTTACCTAAACGAAAAGCAAGCCCTTTTGCAGCAAGATGGAATTGCTTGCGAAACGATCATCGGCGAAGGGGATGAGGCTGGCACGATTGTGGACACGGCCGTTGAACAAAAAGCGGATATGATCGTGATGACGACGCACGGCCGTTCTGGTTTTTCGCGTTGGATGATGGGCAGCGTCGCTGAACGCGTCTTGCGTGAAGCCAAATGTCCGATCATGGTGGTGCGCCACAGCGAACATGCCCAACATGTTCTCATCCCCTTAGACGGCTCTGAACTTTCTGAGCAAGCATTACCCATCGGCTTGCAAGTGGCGGCGGCTAATGGGGCGACGGCTCACTTGATGCGCGTGCATGAATCTTCATCTGAGACGGCTCATACGGCTGTGCAAATGTATCTCGACAACTGCATCACCGAGCCGGTAGCTGTTAAAGTAAAAACGGCCGTTATTCACGGTTCGCCCGCCAGCAGCATTCTTGATTATGTTGAGAAAAACGGGATCGATCTTATTGTAATGGCAACACACGGCCGTCGCGGGGTGCATCGTTGGGTATATGGCAGCGTCACCGAGAAAATCTTGCGCGGAGCGGAGCGGAATATCTTTATCATTCGTCCGCAATAAAAGGAAAGGACGCAGATTTTTAGGATAAACGCAGTAACTTCTCAAAAAGTTGGGGGCATGAGTACAGCTAATTAGGAAAGGAACGAATTTACTCGACTGACGTAATTTGTTCCTTTTTTAATTGGTTGTAATCACCCCGAAATACTGAGAAGATACCAAACGCAGATGAAAAAATTGGGTATGGAACGCGGGTGGGGCGAATTTTACGGATGGACGCGGATTTTTTTCTTTGATCCGCGTTTACCCGCGAAATCCGCGTGCGAAGTATCTGCGTTCCATTGATATATGAACAACTTTGATTGGAAAAAAATGGGGCGGATTGGGGCGAAAACGGCCGTTTTCCTCCTCCTCTTCAACCTCCTCTTCGCTTCGCTGACCCCGATGGAAACGCTGGGGCGGTTGTCACTCTACAACCGCATTCTAAAGGGGCGCGAACGACTCCCCTACGGTGACGTTCCCGCCGAAAGTTACAACCTCAGCCTGTACAATATCCCCGCCATGTTTGCCAGCCACGTAATCAGCCAACCCAAAGCGGCCGACGAATTCCGCGTCATTATCATCGGTGATTCAGGAATATGGGGATGGTTTTTGCAGAATAGCGAGACAACGGCCGCCCGATTGAACGCCATCAGCGCGGACGATACCGCCAGCACCCCCCCTCATTTCTACAATTTAGGCTATCCCGTCATGTCGCTCACCAAAGATGTGATGATCTTGGATGAGGCGATGACGCACGAGCCTGACCTCATCATTTGGGCGGTCACCTTAGAATCATTCCCGCGTGAAAAGCAACTATTCCCGCCCATTGTACAGGAAAATGAGGAGAGAATACGGCCGTTGCTCACCACATATAATCTAAACACCCAAGTCAAAAACAGTTTCACCAGCCGCTCCTTTTTTGACCAAACAATTATTGGCCAACGGCGCAATCTGGCCGATTTACTCCGTCTGCAACAGTACGGTTTCTCGTGGACAGCCACAGGGATCGACCAAACGATCCCCATCGATCCCCCCCTTAGAAAATCCGATTTTGATGAAGATATAAGCTGGCAATCGTTTGACGAACCTGTCACCCTCACCCGTGATGATCTTGCGTTTGACCTGTTAGAAGCGGGCTATGCGATTGCTGGTGACGTGCCAATTTTGCTCATTAATGAGCCGATTTTTATCAGCGGTGGCGAGAACAGCGATAGGCGGTATAACGCTTTTTACCCCCGATGGGCGTATGATCAATATCGAGCGTTACTGGCAGAAACGGCCGTCACCCACGGGTGGCATTATATAGACGCATGGGATGTGGTAGACAGGGATGATTTTAGCGACACGGCCGTTCACCTCACCCCCAACGGCGCAGATACATTCGCCCAAATCATCAATGAACAGCTAAAGTAAGGAAGAGGTTTGGACTTTCAGGTGACAGGCACTTGGCAAGTGCCTGTCACCTTGACCTACTTATTTACGAGCCTTCCCTAAGGGAACACTCGTTTTTAACTTTGGCGTTTTACCCTCACCCCAGCCCTCTCCCAAAGGGAGAGGGAGCAAGTTCCCTCCCCCTAAAGGGGGAGGGTTAGGGTGGGGGGGCGATGACGAAAGTCCAAAGTTGTTTACGA
>WFSA01000111.1 GCA_015486215.1 Anaerolineae bacterium
AGGTATTCCTCTTTCTGCGTTCCCAACTTATATCTGGCAGGTGGTCAATTATGATGAGGAACCTTACTCGACAATTGGCGCGAATGTTTCATCGTTTGGATGATGATACATTGGATGTCACTCAGTTTCAATCACCACAAATTGATACAGCTATTAGCTGATTTGGAATTATCACACTACGGGAATGCACCCCCTCCAAAATTAGACACTAATTGCACAGGTGAACACAGATAAGGCGGTTTCCTGAAATAAACTAGTACACGCTGGCGGAAGTATTTGTATCTTATTTGTTGCGGGAATCAGAATTCCCGCAACTCCCATCAGATAGGTATCGGGAATTCCGATTCCCGATACAGGCGGCGTATATCATCTAAGAACTTAGGCCAAGCAATACTAGGAAGCAAAAAACCTCATAACTTTGATTGTCATTCCCACAAAGGTGGGAATCCACTCCTACAAGAAAATGGATTCCCGTCTTCGCGGGAGGAATGCCTGCTTATTTTTCAAAACACGCCTAACAAGAAATCCACCGATCACCCCTTGACGATATTGATCAAACGGCCGTTACCCACCACAATCACCTTACGCGGCGGTTTTCCTTCCAAATACAACTGCACCCGCTCCGAAGCCAACGCCAGCCGCTCCAACTCGTCATTAGCCGTGCCAGCCGCCACTTCCAGGCGGTCGCGCACCTTGCCATTCACCTGCACCGGCACGACGATCACATCCTCTTTGGCGACCTCATCATCCCACGCCGGCCATTCGGCCTGATGGATGCTATACGCACCGCCGCGCCGTGCCCGCAACTCTTCGGTAATGTGGGGGGCGATGGGCGACAGCAGCAACAGCACATTATCAACCGCCTCATTCCACGCTTCGACCGTAATATTGCCCGCTTTTTGGGCAGCAATCAACACATTCCGCAACTCCATCATCGCCGCGATGGCCGTATTGAAGGCAAAATCTTCCATATCAGTCGATACTTTGCGGATGACTTGATGCGTTTTGCGGCGTAAATCCCGCGTCGCCGCTTCGTCTACTTTCTTGGGGGTGTAAACGGCCGTTGCCACCTTCCATACATCTTGCAAAAAGCGTTGCGGGCCGCGAATGCCATCATAACTCCATGGGCCGCCCTGCTCCCATTTGGTAAAGAACATCAGATAGACACGCACCGTATCCGCTCCATATTTTTGCACCAAATCATCAGGCGCGACGGTGTTCCCCTGCGATTTCGACATCTTATCGCCGTCCGATCCCAGCACCATCCCTTGATTTTTCAGCTTCAACATCGGTTCATCAAAATCAACCAGCCCCATCTTTTTCATCGCTTTGGTGAAAAAGCGGGTGTAGATCAGGTGCATCGTCGCATGTTCGATCCCGCCCGTGTACTGGTCAACGGGCAGCCAATACGCGCCCTCTTCGGGATCGAAGGGAGCGTCGTCATATGTCGGACTCAGATAGCGGTATTGATACCAACTTGAACACATAAATGTGTCCATCGTGTCCGTTTCGCGGGTGGCAGGCTGACCGCAGACGGGGCAGGTCGTGTTCAAAAAGCCTTCATGCGACTTCAACGGGCTTTTGCCTGTAGGCATAAATTCAACATCGTCGGGCAGCAGGACGGGCAGTTGGTCGTCGGGGACAGGTACTGCGCCATGTTCGGGGCAGTAGACGATGGGAATCGGCGATCCCCAATACCGTTGACGGCTGATCAGCCAATCACGCAAGCGGTAGTTAACCGCTTCACTACCGATACCTTCTTTTTCCAACCATTTGATAACGGCCGTTATCGCTTCACCAACCAGTAACCCATTCACAGGTTCGGAATTGATCAACATCCCTTCATCTTTGGAAACATACGCTTCCGTCAACACTCCATCTTCATCAGTACGGCCGGGTGCACGGATAACCTCCACAATCGGCAACCCGAATTTGACAGCAAACGCAAAATCGCGCCCATCATGGGCGGGAACGGCCATAATCGCGCCAAAACCGTACCCCATCAACACATAATCTGCGATCCAAATCGGGATACGGGCGTTATTGACAGGGTTGATGGCGTACGCGCCCGTAAACGCGCCCGTCTTTTCCCGCTCGGCCGACTCCCGCTCGATGTCGCTCATGCGCTGGGTGTCAGCGATATACGCCTCTACCGCCTCTTTCTGCTCTGGTGTGGTCAACGACACAACCAGCGGATGCTCAGGAGCCATCACCATAAACGTCGCCCCCCACAAGGTATCTGGACGGGTGGTGAAGACGGGCATTTCGTCCCCGTTTTCGCTTTTAAAGGTGACATTTGCCCCTGTGGAACGGCCGACCCAATTAGTCTGCATCGTTCTCACACGAGACGGCCACTCGATCTGTTCAAAATCCAGCAGTTCATCAGCGTAATCGGTGATACGGAAAAACCATTGTTCCAACGCTTTTTTGACGACGGGCGTGCCGCATCGCTCGCAATGACGATCATCCCCCCACACCTGCTCACGTGCCAGCGTCGTATTGCAATGCGGGCAAAAATCCACCGCCGCATATTTGCGATACGCCAGCCCTTGCTTGATCAATTGGATAAAAAACCATTGCGTCCAGCGATAATACTCAGGGTCAGACGAGATCGCCTCGCGCTCCCAATCGAACATCGCCCCCATGCTCCGCATTTGTTTACGCATCCGCTCAATGTTCGCATACGTCCATTTTTTGGGATGGATGCCCCGCTTGATCGCCGCATTCTCGGCTGGCAACCCAAAGCTGTCGAACCCCATCGGGAACATAACATTATACCCTTTCATCCGCATGTAACGGGCATGAGCATCGGATGGGGTCATCGCATACCAGTGGCCGATATGCAAATCACCAGACGGATACGGCAGCATCGTCATCGCGTAATGTTTCGGCCTGCTGTGATCTATAGATTGTTTATACAGTTCCGTTTCGTCCCATTTGGCCTGCCATTTGGGTTCGATTTCCTGTGGGTTATACATATCGTTCATCTCAATCTCCTCTCTTCAAAAGGAGGAAGATGAAGTATAGAGTGTAGGGTGTAGAGATAGAGAAATGACATCTCTACGCTCTACACTCTATCTCTATACTCTATCTCTCCCCTTAAACGCAAAAATCCCCTCTCGTTCAGAGACGAAAGGGGATTCCGCGGTACCACTCTGGTTGATGGCTGCCTGATTTGTGGACCTAAAGGGACTCGAACCCTTGACCCCTACAATGCCATTGTAGTGCTCTCCCAACTGAGCTATAGGCCCATAAAAAATGAGTAATTTCTCAACGGCGGGGATTATCAATTAAAAATGAATAATTGACAAGTTTTTGCCGTCAAAATTTCCATCCACTTAAATCCGTAACGGGGATAATGCGGTAAAAACTACTGGGATAATGGAGAATTGATAATGAATAATGGAGAATTCTCCATTATCAATTATTCATTTTCCAGTATCTTCTCAATAAATCGTGGACAAGACTTGACAAATTTCATCAGCAGTTCATTAGGAAAATTTGTCAGGTCTCCCCAGAATACTAAGAAGATACTTTTTCCATTATACTGTTCGTAATTACGGCTCACAGGCGAGTTCAACGAGTTGAGTTGTTACGCTCTCAGCCGATGGCGCAACTTTCTGTGGTTCGTTTCGCTTACTACTCCTGTTCATTGCCTTTACAATATAAAATTGTTGTGGACCTAAAGGGACTCGAACCCTTGACCTCGTCGTTGCGAACGACGCGCTCTCCCAGCTGAGCTATAGGCCCTTAAAGCGACGGAAATGGTATCGCAGGGGAGGGGTGTTGTCAAATTTATTTGGACAGTGATCCCGTTGATTTTATTGATTTTGGCCTTTTCATCTGTGCAATCAGTGTCCAAAACCAGCAAAGCAACGGCTCGCATACCCGTCGTTTGTCTGTTATCATAACGGCAATTGTTATTGTTGTATTATCCCGCAGGGGCGTATTTGTATGGCTGTATTGATGAGTGAAAGCATCACAATTAAAGGTGTGCGTGACGGATTGTTGATCATTTTGCCAAATGATGGCGACTTCGCATCCGTATACACCTTGTTACAAACAGAAATTGAACAAAAACATCAATTCTTGATGGGTAGCCGTATCATTTTGCAATGCAAAAAACGGCCGTTAACCGAATTCCAACTCCACTCCATCCTCACCCTGTTCGCCAAACATGAATTGAGCCTGCACACCGTTCTGGGCGAACGGATGGAGACGCGGGACGCAGCCCGTGCGCTCGGCTTGGGGACACGGCTGGCGGGCAGTTCCACCGATCTGGATGGCAATGTGATACGGGAGAGAAAAACGGCCGTCACCACCCTTCCCCCCGAAGCGAATAGCTTGCTCTTGCGCGAAACATTCCGATCTGGCCGATCCGTGCGCCATGACGGACATATCATCATCATCGGCGATGTGAATCCGGGCGCGGAAATTACAGCTGGCGGCAATGTTATCGTATGGGGACGGTTACGCGGGCTGGTTCACGCGGGAGCATATGGAGACGAAACGGCCGTGATCTGCGCCCTCGATCTCAATCCCACCCAGCTTCGCATCGCTGACAAAATTGCGATACCACCACAGGAAAACGGCCGTAAGCCGACCCCCGAACAAGCCGCCATCCGCAACGGCCAAATCATCGCTGAAGCGTGGTAAACACAATTAATAATGGATAATTATCCCATTATCAATTATCCATCATTTTTTTGGAGAATTTTATGAGTGCAAAAGTTATCACCGTCACCTCTGGCAAAGGGGGAGTGGGAAAAACGACATTGACCGCCAACTTATCCGCCGCGCTGGCTGGATTAGGGCATAAAGTCACCGCCATTGATGCCGACATCGGCCTCCGCAACCTTGACGTTGTGATGGGGCTGGAAAACCGCATTGTCTATGATCTTGTTGACGTTATCGAAGGACGCTGCCGCCTCCGCCAGGCGATGATCAAAGACAAACGCAAAACTGACCTCTACTTGATACCCGCCGCCCAAACTCGTGACAAAATGGCTGTCAGCCCCTCAGATATGATTCTCGTCTGCGACCAACTGCGCGAGGTGATGGATTACATCATCATTGATTCACCAGCCGGAATTGAGCGCGGCTTCCAAAACGCCATCGCCCCCGCCGACCAAGCGTTGGTGATCACGAATCCAGAAATTTCGGCCGTGCGTGACGCAGATCGTATCATCGGTCTTATCGAATCGGAAGAGAAGGGGCCGGCGCAGCTTATTGTAAATCGCCTAAAACCCAAAATGGTCGCTCGCGGCGATATGCTCTCCGTTGATGATATTTTAGAGGTGCTGGCTGTCGATTTAGTCGGCGTTATTCCCGAAGACGAGAGTATTCTGATCTCTACCAATCAAGGATTACCTGTTACGATGGCGGCCGTAGACGGCACAATCGCGGGGCAGGCATTCAATAATATCGCCCGTCGTCTCAGTGGTGAGGACGTACCCTTTCTTGATTTAACGCCAAAAACAAGCGTGATAGATCGTGTCCGCGATTGGTTGAATGGAAAATGATGTAATTACAAAATGATAAAAGGATTGCACGTTAATCGTTTACAACAAAATGGTCTAAATTTAGTATCTTCTCAATAAATCGTGGACAAGAGTTGACAAATTTCATCAGCACTTTATTTTACACGAGTATCATTAGGAAAATTTGTCAAGTCTCCCCAGAATACTGAGAAGATACTAAACTTACATCCACATTGGACAAGTTGGACACGGATTGCGCTGATTTTGGGCAACCCGCTGGGTTGCCCCTACGAGTGTCCCGCCTTGTAGAGGCGATTCGCTGAATCGCCCAATCACTGTCCAATTTTTAACGTATGCAACGTATCTTCTCAGTATTTCGGGATGATTACAACCAATTAAAAAAAGAACAAATTACGTCAGTCAAGTAAATTCGTTCCTTTCATAATTAGCTGTAATCATGCCTCCAACTTTTTGAGAAGTTACCATGCAACCGCGTTATGGGAAATGATATGGGAATTGATGGGGTTTGAAAGCCTGTTAATTCTGTTAGAAGAGGTAAATTATGGGTTGGCTGTCTAATCTATTTAGCAAAAAAGAGGCAAGCGGATCGGTCGCCAAACAGCGGTTGCAAATGGTGCTGGTGCAAGACCGCAGTGATGTTACGCCAGGCGTGATGGAGTTGATTAAAGACGAAATCATCGAAGTGCTGGCACGCCATCTATCCATCAACGCTGATGAGGTGATGGTTAAATTAACACAAACGGCACGCGAAAGCCGTCTTGTCGCCGAAGTCCCCATCCTAAACGACCGTAAGAGGAATTGATAATTAATAATTGTTCATTGTTAATTGTTCATTGATAATTGTTAATTGTTCATTAAAAATGTTTTCAAAATCATCCGTTTGGCGGCATTTTGATATTTGGTTGTTAGCGGCCGTTTTGCTTCTCACCGCATACGGCGTATTGATGATCCGTAGTGCCGTCACCGGCTCCCCCGCGTATGAAGGATTCCCCCGTCAACAAATCATTTGGGCGATAGTCGGCATCATCATCATGTTCATCTTTGCCGGCATTGATTACCGGTATTTGACCTCTGCCCATTGGTACATTTATGGCGGATTGGTCGCGTTACTGCTGTTCGTCATCGTTGGTGGACAGGTGAATAATGATGCCCGCCGCTGGATTCAGGTCACATCTAGTTTCCAGATTCAACCTTCTGAATTTGGACGTATTTTTTTAGCCATCACCTTCGCCCAGTTTTTAGCCATCCGCCGCGACCGCATCTATAAATTTAATAATACGATCAGCACATTGATCTATATCGGCATTCCCATCGGATTGATTTTTTTGCAGCCCGATTTGGGCATGTCTATGCTGTTCATCATCATTTGGTTTGTAGAGATTTGGCTGGCGGGGTTGCCGTTGAAACATTTTGGCATTTTGGCGGCGATAGGCATCGTCGTTATCGGTCTGGCATACCCTAATTTGGCCGATTATCAGAAAGAGCGCATTACCACCTTTGTCGATCCTGGTGCCGCCGATCCTGATGATGTGTTCAACGTCGATCAAGCTGAAATCAGTATCGGGTCTGGCGGGTATTGGGGCAAAGGATATATGCAGGGGACGCAAAGCCAGCTTGGATTTTTGCGCGTGCAGCATACGGATTTTATTTTTTCGGTCATCGTGGAGGAAATGGGGCTGTTTTTCGGCGCATTTGTTGTTCTGGGATTGATCTCTTTTATTTTGATGCGAATTTTGCGCGTTGCCGCGCTCACTCCTGACCCCGCAGGCAAATATATGACGGCGGGCATTGCGATGATTTTGTTCTTTCAAACGGCCGTTAACGTCGGCATGAACATCCGCATTTTGCCCGTCACAGGGTTGACGCTCCCCTTTGTCAGCTACGGCGGCAGTTCGATGACAACATTGTTCATCGCCATCGGCGTAGTACAATCTGTGCTTATGCGTCATCGCAAACAAGAATTTGGTTAAAGTGTAGAGTATATAGAGTGGAGATAGAGAGTGGAGATAGAGAGTGGAGATAAGAGTGGAGATAGAGAGTGGAGAGTGGTAAGGATAACAGAAGAGTTTTAATTACCCCGACTCCTCTCTCTCTATCTCTATCTCTACACTCTCTCTCTCTCTATCTCTACACTCTATCTATGAGGTAAACATGACAGTACGCGTACGTTTCGCCCCCAGTCCGACGGGGTATTTACACATTGGCGGTGCTAGGACGGCACTATTTACTTGGCTTTTTGCCCGCAAACATGACGGGCAATTTATTTTACGTATCGAAGATACCGATCAAAAACGCTCCGTTCCCGGCGCAATCAAGGCGATTCAAGATGATTTGCGCTGGCTGGGGCTGGATTGGGATGAAGGGCCGGACACGGGCGGCAATTTTGGCCCGTATATCCAATCTGAACGGATTGATCTGTATCAAAAACATGCAGAGTGGTTGGTCGAACATGGACACGCTTACCATTGTTACTGCACCTCTGATGAGTTATCGGCGATGCGAAAAGAGCAGATGGAGAAAAAGATGCCATTGGGGTACGACGGCCGTTGCCGCCATCTCACCCCTGAGCAAATCGCCGAAAAAGAGGAAGCAGAACTCCCTTCCGTCATTCGTTTTAAGATGAAACGGGAGGGAGAGACAGCGATTCAAGACGCAGTACGCGGCGAAATCATCTACAAGAACAGCCAAATAACCGATGCCGTCCTGCTAAAATCGGACGGCTTCCCCACTTACCATCTCGCCAATGTTGTTGACGATCATTTGATGGAGATCACCCATATCATGCGGGCGGATGAGTGGATCAACACCGCCCCATTACATATCAATCTGTATCGCGCCTTCGGCTGGGATCTGCCTGTGTACGCCCATCTTTCCCTCATTTTAAACCCTAGCGGCAAAGGCAAATTGAGCAAGCGCACGCAATCGTTCAGCGATAGTGGACAGCAAGTGCTGGTCAAGGTGGAAGAGTTCCGCGATGGCGGCTATCTGCCGGCGACAGTGGTTAATTTCTTGGCAAATATCGGCTATTCTACAGGAGACGACCGCGAAATTTACCCTGTCGAAGAGGCGATAGCTGCTTTCCAACTGAAAAATATTAATCCCGCACCGTCCCGCCTGCCATACAGCAAACTGGATTGGCTGAATGGGCAATATATCCAAAAACTGTCCCCACCCGAATTAGCAGCGGCGATACGGCCGTATGTGGACGCGGCGGGTATCGGAATTAGCGCGAAGGCGTTGCTCGCCATCGCCCCTGCCATGAGCAATCGGTTGAAAAAATTGCCCGATGCGATTCCGTTTTTGGCGTTTATGGATGATGCGGCCAATATGGACATCACAGCCAGCAAGCTCATCCATCAGAAAAATTTGCCGCCAGAGAACGCTTTGCGCGGTTTCCAACAGGCGCGTGACCTCATCGCAGCCATCGCCCCGTACAATTTGGACGGCATTAGTAGCGGCCTGTTAGAAATTGGGGCAGGGGTGACGATGAACGGGAAAGCGGGGCCGTTTTTGGGCAAATTACGTTTGGGGGTGACCCGTCAGAAGGTCTCTCCGCCCGTTTTTGAGGCGATCTTGGCATTGGGGCGTGACAAAACGGCCGTCCGTTTGGATGAAGCGATTGGATTGTTAAGCGCATGAGCAGAGTGATCAACACCCAAAGTCCGACAAAAACGCGCAATCAACATCGACGCACGGTCGCTGAAATTTTGCGCCGTTTAGGACAGAAGCAGCAAATAGACGGCGAAGCGAAAGATATGGCGGCGATGCTGGTCTATTTGATGCGTGAGCTATGGACGGGGGTGGAAAGTTCGGCGGCGGCGTGGGAGAAGCGGGATTATTGGATGAAGGCGGAGCGGTTTATGCGCGAGTGGGAGTGGACGGTGGAAACGGCCGTCAATATTGAAGATGTCCTGCGCCATGATGCCTTCGACCTGCTGCCTGAACTGCTGATGCAGCTATTCCCCCGCTTCGCCGACGTGCAGGTGAAGAAGATGACGCGCAGCCCCTCCGTATGGTCAGGGGCGTTCGCGCGGCTGATGGACGAAGAACCAACGGCCGTTATATAAGGCCAAGTTATACATTTAATAGGACATGGAGTAACTACTCAGCCATTATAAGGCGATTGCAACCTCGCCTTAATTCGTGATCGTGATCATTTTCGTGATCGAAAATCGAAAAAATCGATCACGAAAACGATCACGACAATCGTAACGCATAAACTCCCCTCAATTCGCATATTATGTCAATTGCAGGGTCGCTAAGAACAGTATAAATTCGGTATTTAACATTGCGATTTGGAGGTTGCAATCGCCCTATAATGGC
>WFSA01000112.1 GCA_015486215.1 Anaerolineae bacterium
GCGCGATTTTTAGCCACTAGCTTACTCCTTTGGGTAACAATAATGGATGCAAGAACTAAACCGCTTGATTTTAGCTCTATGCTCTGTTGGTATCTTCTCAGTATTCTGGGGAGACTTGACAAATTTTCCTAATGATACTCGTGTAAAATAAAGTGCTGATAAAATTTGTCAAGTCTTGTCCACGATTTATTGAGAAGATACCATTAAGGAGAATGTATGCCCCAAGAACGTCCCCCGCTCGATCCCGATGATGTCCGTTTTTTTAGCGGCCTTTCTAATGTAAAACTCGCCCAAGATATTGCTGATCATCTTGGTGTGCCATTAGAAAGTACGAAGTTTGACAAATTCAGTAATGATAATTTGTATATTCAATTAGGCGCGAGCGTACGCGGCCGCAAAGTATTCATCGTCCAATCACTCACCACACCAGTCAGCGACAATTTATTGAGTTTGTTGATGATGCTCGACATCGCCAAAAGCGCGGCAGCTAAAGAGATTCATGCCATTATTCCCTATTTTTCTTACGCCCGATCAGACAAAAAAGATGCGCCGCGTATTTCCATCACCGCCCGCCTTGTCGCCGATTTGCTAAAAACGGCTGGAGCAACCCATGTGATGACGATGACGATGCACTCACCACAAGTACATGGATTTTTCAGCATTCCAGCCGATCCAATCACCGCCCGCATCCTATTTTTAGATTACCTAAAACAGAACCATTTAGACCCCAAAACGCATGTTGTCGTCTCGCCCGATATGGGGAGGGCGGAGTCGGCCAGCCGCTTTGCCGAAGATTTAGGGTTAAATGTGGCAACGGCCAGCAAAACGCGCATTTCAGATACAGAGGTGAGGATCGGCGGCTTGATCAAGCGGCAAATTGAAGGGTTTACCCATGCTTTGATTTATGATGATGAGATTGCGACGGGCGGCTCTGTGGTAGAATTGAGTAAATATCTTCTTGGGAATGGTATCAAAAAGATAACGCTAATTTGCACACATGGATTGTTTTTGGGCAATGCGTTAGAGCGTTTGGCCGCTATTCCAGAAATTACGGAGATGATTACGACGGATACGGTGCATAGACATGAGAGTGAACGGCCGTCTAACATGACCGTCCTTTCCGTAGCCGAACCCTTCGCTGAGGCGATTCGCTGCAACTATCTGCATCAATCCATCGGCCCCTTATTCGATATATAAGAAGAGGAGATTTATGAGCGATACGTATGATGATTTCACAATGAGCTATATGGATAGCTGCGACCGCACGCCGCTATTGATGTTGCATGCCTTTCCGTTGGACAGCAGTATGTGGGAGTTACAATTTCAAGATATGCAGGATGTGACGCGGCTGATCGCGCCTGATTTACGCGGACATGGCGTATCTAACGCCACTGAGCCACCGTACAGTATGACACAATTGGTGGATGATTGTGCGGGTTTACTCGACAATCTTGGTATTCATGTTCCCGTCATCGTCTGTGGTTTATCAATGGGCGGCTACTTGGCGTTCGAATTTTACCGTCGCTATCCGGAACGGGTGGCGGGGTTGATCTTGGCTTCTACCCGTGCCTCTGCTGACAGCGAGGCGGGCAAAAAGGGACGAGATGAGATGATAACGGCCGTTGCTGAACAAGGCGTAAAACAGATAGCAGACGCTATGTTGCCCAGGCTCCTTTCCCCGCAAACATTAGCAGAGGATGATGAATTAACCGAGTACGTCCATGACATCATGCTCCATACCTCCCCTAAAGGGGTAATCGGCGCATTGCACGCCATGAAAAACCGTCCTGATTCCACTCCCATGCTGGCCAATATTGATGTGCCGACGCTCGTCATTCATGGCGAAAACGATCAACTCATCCCCGTCAGCGAAGCAAAGGCAATGGCCAACACGATCCCAAATGCAGAACTCGTCATCCTGCCCAATGCCGCCCATCTGCCCAACTTAGAGCAACCCGAACCATTCAACGACGCGATCATGGATTTCATGGGCATCACGCACGGCAACGACCATCACCATATATAGAGAGAGTAGAGATAGAGAGTGTAGAGATAGAGATAGAGAGGGGGGGGGTAAGAAAGTAGGATCTGCAGTTTACATAGATTTCTAATCTTTTTAATCTACGCTAATCGGCGCACTCTGCGGATAATAAACCCCCTCTATCTCTATCTCCCCTCTCTATCTAAACAGCATGTCAACACAAAAAATTCGCACCATCTACAGCGTCTCGCTTGTTTTTTTAGATGCGGCTTTGATCGCCGTTGCCTATGCTGTCGCCTATCAGCTACGCGTTCGCATTGATTGGCCGGCAGAGTTGATGAATCAACCCCCGTTTATCAATTATCTCGGCCTTATGCTGGTGCAAATTGGGGCAGTTATCACCACCCTTTTCTTTTTCCGTCTCTACTACATTCCCCGTTCCGCCTCTAAGGTTGATCGGCTCTACTCCACGCTTGCCAGCGTCTCTATTGGCACGATGATGGGTGTCTCCACCTCCATCTTCCTCTTCAAAAACAATGATGTCATTCTCGATTATCCACGCATGATCACGATATATTCATGGATATTGAGTATCGTTTTCATCACAATGGGACGAATCGGGCATCAGGTGATGCGCGAATGGCTGCGGGATCGCAATATCGGGCGCGACCGTCTGCTCATCGTCGGCACGGGCGAGATGGCTGAGGTTATCGTGCAGCGTGTGCTGTGGACTCCGCATCTGGGATATACGCTGATTGGTATGGTGAGCGATGATGATAATATTGATCAAGATGTGGCTGGGGTCTCTGTGCTGGGCGACATTGACAACCTGCCAACCCTTATCGCCGACGAGCATATTGATGAAGTCATCATCGCCATGCCCGAAAAAGGGCATCGAGAGATGATGCGCGTTGTCTCTTATTGTGGCGAACGAGGGCATGTTTCCATCAAAATTTTCCCTGATGTGTTTGAATTAGTCACCTCTGAGGCGACGATTGATGCGTTGGGCGGTTTGCCGTTGCTGTCGGTGCGTGATTATGCGTTACGTGGCTATATGTGGATTTTCAAGCGGATAATCGATCTGCTGGGATCGGGTTTTGGGCTGATGATGCTGTCGCCGATGATGTTATTAACGGCCGTTGCCATTAAATTAGAGTCGCCCGGCCCCGTCTTCTTCGTGCAAGAACGGATGGGACTGGACGGAAAACGGTTCTGGATGTTTAAATTCCGCTCTATGCGAAAAGATGCTGAAAAAGATGGTCCCGGCTGGACAGTCAGCGACGATCCCCGCCGCACAAAATTAGGCACATTTCTGCGTAAAATAGAGATGGACGAACTGCCTAATCTCATCAACGTCTTCTTGGGCGAGATGAGCCTCGTCGGGCCGCGTCCAGAGCAAGCCCATTATGTACAACAGTTCCGTCAAACCGTCCCCCGCTATATGGAGCGGCATCGTGAAAAAGGGGGCATGACAGGCTGGGCGCAAATCAACGGCTTGCGCGGAGATACATCCATTACTGAGCGTACCAAATACGATTTATGGTATTCAGAACATTGGTCTATACTTCTTGATATTAAAATTATTATACGCACCATCTGGCAAATTATTGATCGTAAAAATGAAAACAGGGCGCAAGAAGGGAAACCAGACCCCGATGTAATGCGTAATTCCCTGTGAAATAATGAATAATGAATGGTTAATAATGAATTATTAAGTTACAGGTTACTATAGCTTCATTCGCTACACTCCTCAAAACATCCCCCTTCTGGTTCATTATTTATTATTAGCCCATTGATTGGAGGTATTATATGAATCTGACATTTTCCATGACACCTATTTTAATCGCTGTTGCCGCTTCCGCATTAGTAAATCTATTATTGAACGGAGCGATACAAGGTATGATTTCAGGCACATTAGCGGGTGCGATGATTATACCGCCTATGAAAGCGCCAGACACGGCTGGGCGCGGGCTGTTTTTTGGCATCATGCTGACCATTCTGGTCGCTGTCTACCAAATCGTGTTTCAAGTATTGCCGCGAACTGGTAGCTCCGCAGAAACGGTGATAAACGGCTCTGTGGGCAGTGCGTTGATAACAACGCTCGTATATGTCACCATCGCTTTCTTCGTCGGCTTTGTTATCGGCCTGCTCACCCTTGTCCCTGGTGATGTGATTAAAGGGGCGGGATTAGGCTTGCTTCTTGGGGCAATCATCGGAGCGGGGACGAACTACCTGCTGAAATATATGCAAATTAATGTCAGTACCGTCGTGTTTCAGGCGATTACAGGGCTGTTATCGGCCGCTCTTCTCATGTCTGTTGCCGGCAGTTCTGAAGATGAAAAGGTGGCGCGACGCAAGAAGAAAGAGAAGAAACGGAAGAATTGGTAGAATGAGGCCGAAACCAAAGTGACTGTCACGGGGCGAACGGACTTGATTTATCCGAAACTATACGCCCCGTGACAGTCACTTCTATTAGGGAAAATATGAGAATACCCGCACGATTGAATTTTGCCCATTTGCCAACGCGCATTGAACCATTACCGCGCCTTTCTGCCCATCTTGGCGGCGCAGAGCTATATATCAAACGAGATGATCAGACTGGTCTCGCTTTTGGCGGTAATAAGACACGCAAGTTGGAGTTTTTGGTCGCCGAAGCGCAGGCGCAAGGTGCAAAAACATTGATTTCGGCTGGGGCGGGACAGTCAAACCATTGCCGACAAGTGGCGGCAGCATCAGCACGATATGGATTTGCCTGCACCCTTATCTTGACAGGCGATGAGCCAAAACGGCCGTCTGCCAATCTCCTGCTGGACAAACTGTTCGGCGCACAGATCATCTGGGTTGCCGATCGCGCTAACCGCGACTGTGTTTTGCAAGAGACATACACGCGTTCGCAAGCGCATGGCGAAAAACCGTATCTTGTCCCTTATGGCGGTTCCAGCCCGACGGGCGCGTTAGGGTACGTTTTTGGGATGGAAGAGTTAATGAAACAAGGATTTCATCCTGACTGGATCGTTTTTGGCACCTCTTCTGGCGGCACGCACGCGGGGCTGACGGTGGGCAAGGAATTGTTCACTTATAAGGGACAGGTTTTGGGCATCAGCATTGATGAGGATGAGGCATGGCTTAAAACGCATGTGAAGGCTCTCGCCCTTAAAACGGCCGCTCTGCTAAACGAAAAGGATCGCGTCAAAGATGCTGAGATTCTAGCTAACGATGCGTATTGCCAAGCGGGATATGGCGTTCTCACCGATTTAGAACGAGAGGCTATCCATTTGTTCGCCAAATATGAAGGAATACTCCTTGACCCTGTTTATACAGGGCGGGCGGCGGGCGGAATGATCGATCTAATCCGTACCCGTTTTTTCAAAGCTGATGAGAAAGTTCTCTTTTGGCATACGGGTGGAACGCCCAGTTTATTTGCTGATAAGTATTCAGCAGAGGGTATTTGATCTTATTCTGAAATAGAGCGACCGGATCTATTTCTCTGTTTCGTATCGTTTGTGTTCTGATTGAACACATGATATATTTTCTTGGAATTTCTGTATCTTCTCAATAAATCGTGGACAAGACTTGACAAATTTCATCAGCACTTTATTTTACACGAGTATCATTAGGAAAATTTGTCAAGTCTCCCCAGAATACTGAGAAGATACAAATTTCTCACCACACAATAAATATCAACTATTAAAGTAAGGAGATAGCTTATGTATCAAAAAATTACAATTGTCGGCAATTTGGGACGTGCTCCTGAAATGCGTTACATGCCAGATGGAACGGCCGTAACCAGTTTTAGTGTAGCGACAAATCGACGCTGGACAGATCAAGCAACTGGACAACCTGTAAAAGAGACTGCATGGTTTCGCGTCACCGTTTGGCGCCGTCAGGCAGAAACTGCTAACCAATACCTTAGTCAGGGCAGCAAAGTCTTAGTGGAAGGGCGGCTTAATGTAGACCCTAATACTGGTGGACCTAAATTATGGACACGCCAAGATGGGACTGTGGGTACATCGTTCGAGATTACAGCCAATAGAGTTATATTTCTTAGTAGCCGCGGTGAAGAAGGTGACTATGAAGGCGGCGATTATCAGGGCGGCAATGCTAACGCTGGCGGGGGCGCACAAGAGGCGGAGGAAATTCCGTTCTAAACTGTACTTTATGCTATGATTTATTGGTAACATCTCAATATTTTTCTGGGGAGACTTGACAAATTTTCCTAATGATACTCGTGCAAAATAAAGTGCTGATGAAATTTGTCAAGTCTTGCCCCCAATTTTTTGAGAAGATACATTTATTGTATCTTCTCAGTATTCTGGGGAGACTTGACAAATTTTCCTAATGATACTCGTGTAAAATAAAGTGCTGATGAAATTTGTCAAGTCTTGTCCCCCAGTATTCTGGGGAGACTTTTTATAGCAGACATCGGTTTTTAACCGATGGAAGCAAGCGAAATTTGGAGTATGCAATCGCCCTGAAAGACAAAGATAAACGATAATTATAATTGAAGATAATTTACGTACAGTATTTTCCTTTGGTACACTCACACAGTCAAAAGTAGCAGTTAGGCGTTGAATCTGGAGGGTTCTATGCAATTTATACACACTTATCAAACACCGCTCCCCACTATTCCTGTGGCACATATTCCAATCGCTCCTATCACCGATAGCATATTTATCCCACCCAAAGACAATATAGTTTAAGTTGACGACACCTGTCCGACGATAAATCAGGTTTACTCAGATGGCAGACAACTTAACCAATGGACGATTTATCACCCATCGGCTAAGCAGCTTATACTGGAATAAACGTAACTACTCAGCCTATCAATTATTTCACCACAAAGAAGCAAAGATCACAAAGGAAGTCTTAAAAAACTTCGTGTTCTTCGTGTCTTTGTGGTTAATTTGGACAATAGCTGAGTAGTTACGAATAAACTTCCTTACAGAAAGGGGCAATTGTGCTTTCATGCTTTGTGCATGCTATTGATCATGCACTATCTATAAAAACAGCGTTGCCTGCCCTTACGTCTACGCATCATACCCATAAACCAACCATACCCGAATTAATCTCCCCCAAAAAAGGCTATACATTCTACCCATTCACAACATACTCCGCAAAAGCGGCTTGGCCGCTCGTTCACCCTGCTCGTCACTCTCCTATTGATCACGATTGGCATTGGTACCACTATGTCTTCGCATCCTGTATTTGGTCATAATGAGTATAACAATTTGCAGCAAGAGGGTCCATGCGATCCCTTACCTGCAAATTGGGCGAGTCAAGATATTGGGTCTGTTGCCGCCGCTGGCACCGCTTGTTATGCGAATGGTACAGAAACATTCACCATCAACGGCTCTGGCGATAATATCTGGAACGCAGATGATGGATTCCAATACGTTTATCAAACATTCACTGGTGATGGCACGATTACCGCCCATGTCATTTCGCAAGAGAATACGGGCGATTATGCCAAAACAGGCATCATGTTCCGTGACAATTTGAACAGTGATTCTTATCACGCGATGATGGCTGTCACTCCCGAAGAGGGGACACGGCTCCAATATCGTGATGGTGGCGGGTCGGGTTTGATCAATAATGCTGGCTACGCCGCTCCCGTCTGGCTGCGATTAGTACGAGAAGGAAATAACTTCACTGGGTATCGCTCCGATGATGGCACAAATTGGGTAGAAGTTGGTCAACATACAGTCTCGATGGGGAC
>WFSA01000113.1 GCA_015486215.1 Anaerolineae bacterium
GACAGGGGGATTGGGGGTTGGGGATTAAGCACACTCCCTGATCCCTGACTCTACTTTTTAGTCGCCTAGATACGCTTGGATAACTGTTTCGTTTCTTTGCACTTCGTCTGGTGTGCCGTCACCAATTTTGCGGCCAAAGTCCAGCACGACGACATGATCGGAGATGTCCATCACCACACCCATATCGTGCTCAATGATGATGATGGAAACGCCATGTTCTTCATTTACATCAAGGATGAAGCGTGCCATATCTTCTTTTTCTTCGCTGTTCATGCCAGCCATCGGCTCATCAAGGATGAGCATACTGGGCTGGACGGCAAGGGCGCGGCCGAGTTCGACGCGCTTCTGCAAACCGTAGGAGAGTGTGCCAACCGCCTGTTTGCGAATCGCTTCGATTTCGAGGAGGTCTATGATGTCTTCTAAAAATCGTCGGTTCTCTATCTCTTCTTTTTGCGCTTGGCCCCAGAAGAGTCCGCCGCTAAAGATATTGCTTTTGAGGTGGACATGCCGTCCCAGCATGAGGTTTTCCAGCACGGTCATATGCTTGAACAGTTCAATGTTTTGGAAGGAGCGGGCGATGCCCAGCTTGGCGATTTTGTCTGGTTTTAGGGAGGTGAGGGCGTGTGAGCCGCTTTTGTTGTGGAAAACGATTTCGCCATCTTGGGGATGATACAGGCCGCTGATGCAGTTGAGCAGGCTTGTTTTGCCGGCTCCGTTGGGGCCGATGATGGCGGAAATATCGCTCTGGGCGATGTTGAATCCGACACCGCTCAACGCTTGCACGCCGCCGAAGGCGAGAAATAGGTCTTTTACTTCTAGTTGAAGCGCACCGGATTTGAGGGTGCTACTATTGAGGACGTGGTTAAAGCCGCGTTCCATAGAATTCTCCGTATCGTTGTATGGTTTAGGAGAATTGTACGAATGAGGCGTTAATGGGGCGTTAATGGGGGCGTTAATGGGAAGGAGGTTGGTATAGCTTAGGTGACAGGCATTTGGCAAGTGCCTGTCACCTCGCTTTAAATTAATGCATCCCGCAAAATCTCGGCCGGATGCAGCGCGTGCCGCTCTGTTCCATGCTTGATCTGCTCGCGGCAGCTCAACCCAGCCGCCGCCACAATCACCTCTTTACCCACAGTGCGAACGGCCGTTAATACCCCCATCTCTCCCATTTTCATAGACAAATCGTAATGTTCCGCCTCATACCCAAACGTCCCCGCCATGCCGCAACAGCCTGCGTTCACCTCTTCCACCGTATAATTAGGCGGCAGCGACAAGGCACGGTGTGCCGGCTTTGTCCCCACCAGCGATTTTTGATGGCAATGTCCATGTAGCAAAATCTGCTGACTTTTTTTAGTAAAACGGAGCGATAAACGTTCCTCATCAGCTAACTCAGCGATGAACTCCTCAAACGTGATCGCCCGTTCAGCCACTGTCACTGCCCGTTCGTCCCCTTTCAATAGATAGAGGTACTCATCTCGCAATGTTAGCAAACTGCTTGGCTCCAGCCCGACGATGGGTAAGCCGCGTTTGGCATAGGGTGCGAGTTGGGCGATGGTTTTCTTCGCCGTTGCTACCGCCTCTTTGACTACCCCTTTTGAAATAGCCGGACGGCCGTCATCCCCTGCAACAACCACGATCTTAAATCCAGCCGCCTCCAACACCTCCACCGCCGCGATAGCAACGTTGGGCGTATTATAATTGGTGAATGGATCGATAAAAAGGACGAGTTCCCCTAGTTCTCCCTGCGCTTCTCCGTCTCTTCGTTTCCACCATTTGATGAACGGCTGACGGGCGAAGGCGGGCAACGGCCGTTTTTTCGTGATGCCCAACCATTTTTCCATCCCCGTCCGAACAAGCCCATTTTTTGTGATCATATTCGCCAGTGGAGCCATCCCGCCCGCTCCCAGCGGCATCAGCCTGCCAAAATTGGCAAACAGGCGTGACCGCAACGGCACGCCATTCTTCTGATAATAATTGTCAAGATACGCCGTCTTGATTTTCGCCATATCGACCGACGATGGACATTCCGCTTTGCACGCCTTGCACGAGACACAGAGTGACATCGCCTCATAGAGCCGCTCATCTGTCATCGTGCTGGCTGGCAGCGTTCCCGATAATGCCGCCCGCAATAGATTCGCTCGCCCGCGCGTGCTATTTCCCTCTTCCCGCGTCGCCATAAAGCTGGGACACATCGTATCGGCAGTGCGCTTGCGGCAAACGGCCGCCCCATTGCACATCTCAACCGCCCGATGAAAGCCTAATTCGTCGCTGAAATCAACCGCCGTCTTGAATTCAATCGTCGTATACGCCGCCCCAAAGCGCAAATTCTCTTTCATATCGCCCGCGTCTACGATATTACCCGGATTGAACAAATTATGCGGGTCAAATGCTCGCTTTACCCGCCGATATAAGCCGTATAATTCTGCTCCGAAGAATTTTTCGTTGATCCAACTCCGCGCACGGCCGTCACCATGTTCACTCGACAGCGATCCACCGTATCCGTGTAACAGATCAACCGCAAAATCTACAATTTGCGGCATTTTGGCGACCTCTTCGGCGATTTTGGCATTGATTAACGGCCGTACATGCAAACAGCCCGCGCTCGCATGGGCATAATAGGCCACATCTGTCCCCAAATCGTTACAAAACGCTTCCAGCTTCTTAACATACTCTGCTAAATGGGCGACGGGAACGGCCGCATCCTCAATAAAGGGCAGCGGCTTTACATCCCCTTTGATGGACATCAATAACCCCAGTCCGACTTTGCGAACTTTCCACACATTCGCCTGCAACTGGGCATCAAAAGCAGAGACGATGCTGCCCGCCCCCGCCGCTGCCGCTTGCAAATGGCTCTCCAAATGGGCGGCTTTGGCCCGCAACTCGGCCTCTGTTTTGCCATAAAATTCACTAATCAGCACGCAATTTGGCGTACCGTCGATGAATCCGTCCAGCAGACGGGCGTACTCTGGCACATCGCGGCAGAGCGTCAGCCCTAAATTGTCGAGCAGTTCGACGACAGTTGGGTCGGTTTGCAAAATCGTCGGCACGGCTCGCAACGCCGTCTCCAAATCTTCAAAATGGATGATGGCGAGCGCGGTCATCGGCGGCAATGGCACTAAATTGAGCTTGATCGCGGTGATCACGGCCAATGTCCCTTCCGCGCCGCAAACGAGCGAAGCCAAATTAAAGCTCTCCTCTAATCGATCTAAATTGTAGCCGCCGCACCGCCGCCAATGGGGCGGTGTTCCTGCCCTAATCACCTCTTTTTCTTGGGCGATGGTGCTGATTTGGCGGTAAATTTCTCCTTCTAACCCTTCCTTCTCTTGCGCTGCGGCCAGCTCATCGGCGGTGACGGCGCCAAAGTGAGCCAGCGATCCGTCGCTCAAAATCACGTCTACTTCCAAGACATGATCGGCGGTCATGCCGTATAAAATGGAGTGGCTTCCAGTTGAGTTGTTGGAGACGATGCCGCCCATCCCTGCTCGATTGCTGCTGGCGGGGTCGGGGCCGAATTGCAAGCCGTGAGGGCGCAGATAGGCGTTCAAACTGTCCAGCACGACACCCGGCTGCACGCGCACCCATCGCTCCTCTGCGTTAAATTCCAAAATATGGTCAAGATGGCGGGTAAAGTCGATGATCAACGCTTCGTTGACTGCTTGTCCGGCTAAACTGCTGCCAGCGGTGCGCGGCAAAACAGGAACATTGTGGGCGGCGGCGAGGGTGACGGCCGTTCCTACATCATCAATCGTCTTTGGAATCAAGACCGCGTGGGGCATCACTTGGTAAATACTGGCATCGGTGCTGTACAGCACGCGACTAATCTGGTCAGTGCGAAGATCGCCGTCAACGGCGGCACGCAGCTCTTCTAAAAAGTTAAAAAGAGACATGGGAACTCCTTGGACTTTTAGGTGACAGGCATTCGCCAAGTGTTTGTCACCTTGACCCACTGTTTTTAGGTTGAGAATTGCAAACTCACAGGACAATGATCCGATCCCGTCACCTCTGGATGGATGGCGGCATCGGTGATGAACGGCATCCCGTTTGCGCTGGCAAAAAAGTAATCCAGCCGCCATCCCACATTTCGCGCCCGCGCCCCGCGCATGTACGACCACCACGAATATGCCCCCTCTTCGTCGGGATGGAAATGGCGGAAAGTGTCCACATACCCTTGCGCCAAGAGTTCATCAATCCACGCCCGCTCTTGGGGTAGAAAGCCGGTTGATTTCTTGTTCGATTTTGGCCGTGCCAGATCGATTGGGCGATGGGCGGTGTTGACATCACCGCAGAATAGCACCCGTTTCCCCTCAGCGACGAAGGTGTTGCACTGCTTTAAAAACGCTTTTTTATACGCCATTTTGTACGGCACGCGCAGGTGATCACGACGGCCGTTTGGAAAATAAGCCCCCATCAACACAAATGCGTCATACTCAGCAATGATGGTGCGCCCCTCGCGGTCGAACTTCTCAATCCCCAATCCAATTTGGATGGAAAGCGGCTCGCGTTTGCTGTAGAGAGCAACGCCGCTATACCCTTTCTTCTCCGCCCACGCCCAATAGCTGTGATACCCGTCAGGCTGGCGCAATTCCGCGTCAAGCTGGTCTGGATGGCATTTGGTCTCTTGAACACAGAGAATATCGGGAGAAACGGCCGTCAGCCAGCCCAAAAATCCCTTCCGATGCGCCGCCCGTATTCCGTTTACATTCCACGAGTATAAATTTAGCATGAGATGCGGTGCAAGTTTGCAGGTTTGCAAACTTGCTACTTTCGTCACTCTACTCTCAACTCATTAAACAATTTGTATCTTCTCAATAAATCGTGGACAAGAGTTGACAAATTTCATCAGCACTTTATTTTACACGAATATCATTAGGAAAATTTGTCAACTCTCCCCAGAATACTGAGAAGATACAACAATTTCATTATTACACTATTATCATGCCCTTGTAATGGTGTTCCATGTCCGCATGCGATGATGACGGGGGTGAGGGATAACAGGGTGATGGCCGATTGATTGGCCGCTTCTTCATCGGCGGTGATGCGGGCGGGAGTGCGGTTTAAGTTGTCATTTCTCGTGTCCAGCGCGTCGCCGGCAAATAGAACGCCCGTCGTTGGGCTGTAGAAGGATAGATGGTCGTCGGTATGTCCCGGTGTGGGGATGGCGCGTAAGCCGCCCAGCACGGGCAATATATCCCCATCTTTTATAATGGTGACTGTTTCTACGGCCGTATACTGACTAAAAGGAGCTGAAATCAGTTCAAACAGGCGGGGCAAATGTTTGGGCTTGGTTCGGGTTTGGAAGTAGACGGCCGTTTTCTCCCCTGCAAACACCGTGCCGCCCGTTGCCGATTGAATGGCGGCGGCACTGCCCGCGTGATCCCAATCCGCATGCGTGATGATAATTCGCTTCACATCACTCAACGCATACCCCGCTTCCACGACCGCCTCTTCTACCAGCTTTAATGAGTTTGGCTTGCCGCTGTCAATCAGCGTCAGGCCATCATCATCAATACAGAGGTATAGATTGCTGAATTTGCCGTCAATCCAATATAAAGAGGGCAGCAATTTTGTACTTGTCATGCCATCTCTGCATCTTCAACAACAATGCTGCCCGCTTTTTCATCAAGCGCGGCACGCACCGCTTCGTAATCCTCTCCAGAAAGATCGGGCGGGGATTTTTTCTGTTTCAAGAAGCCGCGCACTTTTTTATAGTGCATGGCGGGAACGGCCGATTTCTTCAAATCCAATTCGCTCACCCCTTTTGTGGTGAAGACGATCATCGGGGCGATGGGAATTTCATCGACAGTGGGCGCGTGTTTGTTCAAAAATGCGGCGGTGGATTGCACCATCTTTTCAACTTCGATGACTGGCTTGCCGATTCCCTCTTGCCCAAAGAATTTCCGCATTCCAACCCCTTTTTGTACCCATCGCCCATCACTATTCACCGAAATTTCTCCCCCCTGATATTTGGCGTTGATGATGATAAGGCCGTAAGGCATGAGCAAAATGTGAGGAGCGGGGAGGGCGTAGTGGTAGAGACGGCCGTTTTTCGCCACCTTTTTCAACACATCATCCAACACCTCATCTGGGCGCGGATCGCGCACATACCGATGGGATAAATACATCCCAATTTGTGAAATCATCCAGCCGCCAGATAGAGCGATCAATTGGTAAAGCAACAATGTGCTTTGTGGGCCAATGATATTTTCTGGCAAAAAGGCAAGCACAAAGCCGCCAATCAACGCTGCCATACCCAAGAAACTGGTATACCGTCCAACCGTCGCCATACGGCGCATTCGTTTTTCATCTCGTATTACAATCATAATTTTTGTAATGCTCCCGTTTTAGGAACAAGGATTTATTTAACTATCAAAGTTGTCATTTCCCCATCTTCATGAGGGCAGGCTCCGCGAAGGCGGGGGAATGACAATTTGAAGTTCTGCAAGTTATTAAATTCTCGTTCCTTAGGGAAGGTTCGTAAACAACTTTGGAGTTTCGTCATCGCCCCCCC
>WFSA01000114.1 GCA_015486215.1 Anaerolineae bacterium
ATCTTGGGGGATTTGATGGTTCGGTGGTCGCCGAGGGGGTATATCTTGGGGGATTTGATGGTTCGGTGGTCGCCGAGGGGGTATATCTTGGGGGATTTGATGGTTCGGTGGTCGCCGAGGGGGTGTATCTTGGCGGATTTGATGATTCGGTGGTCGCCGAGGGGGTGTATCTTGGCAGATTTGATGATTCGGTGGTCGCCGAGGGGGTGTATCTTGGCAGATTTGATGGTTCGGTGGTCAAGGGAATAAATGGGAAACGGCCGTTTGCGTCACCCCTGCGGTGGGGTGTTGATTGGGGAAAACGGCCGTTTGTCTCGTCTGTGTCTGTCACAAGGGAATGAATGGAAAACGGCCGTTTCCCCACCTCAATACATGCTATAATCAACACATAGAAAAATAAATCACGGAGATAATCTAATGTTAGACACCGTACAAGAATTGAATTTAATTGCCGCCAACCCCAGCGTACGCGGCGGACGGCCGTATATCATCGGCACAACTGTCACCGTCAGCGATGTTATCATTGCCAAACTTTACCATGATCAAGACAGCGACGGGATCGCTAGTTGGTACAATCTCACCCTGTCGCAAGTGTACGCCGCGCTCACGCATTACTATGTGTTCAAAGATGAAATTGATCAACAAATCCGCCGCCAGATAAAACGGGCAACGGCCGTTAAGGAGCAGCGTCTTGGCAACCAAAGTTCAATTCTATCTCGATGAGAATGTTCCATTAGCGGTAGCTGAACAGTTGCAACGACGAGGCGTAACGGCCGTTACCGTCCGTGATCTTGGTTTGTTGGGCGACAGCGATCCAAATCATTTACACCGTGCTAACCGAGAAGGGTGGGTTTTTTGCACCCATGACACTGATTTTGTTGACATGGCGATGGCTGGTGAAGTTCATGCGGGCATCGTCTTTGGGCAACAGCATCGGCATGGCATTGGTGATTGGGTGCGTTTTCTGGCATTGATTGCCGCTGTATACACCCCCGAAGATATGCACAATCGTATTGAGTATCTATAGCTGGAAGCCGCGCTGTTCCTGCGGTGGGGTGTTGGTTGGGGATAACGGCCGTTTCCCCCGCCTATATCTGTCACAAGAAAACAAACGCAAAACGGCCGTTAAAGAGTGTGCTATACTACTTTTCAAGATTGACAGAGTATAAAACAAGGTGATTCAAATGGCATTATCAATGGATTGGGCATTTCCGCAGTTGACGAAAGTATATAAACAACAGCCAGAATTGGTAGAAACGGCCGTGCAGCAAATGTTGCAGATGACCCCTGATTTAACGTGGTCGCTTGTCATCTCTGCCTATCAGGATGAAGAGATAAATTTAGGAAAAGCGGCCTCGTTATTGGACATGCACGAGTTGGAGTTGCGCGACCAGTTCATTTTCAGGTAACAAGTGCGGTGCTTGCTCGTGCAGATGCACTCGTTTGGGAATATGGCCTGCGCGGCTATGATGCCGTTCACTTAGGGAACACTCGTTTTTAACTTTGGCGTTTTACCCTCACCCCAGCCCTCTCCCAAAGGGAGAGGGAGCAAGTTCCCTCCCCCTAAAGGGGGAGGGTTAGGGTGGGGGGGCGATGACGAAACTCCAAAGTTGTTTACGAACCTTCCCTTACAGGTAAAGACGGCCGTTTTCCTGAATACACCATCTTGTTTCCGACCATAAATATAACGGCCGTTGATATTGACGGTATCCCCCTCTTTAGCAGAGAGTACGTTAATCAGATTTATGTTGCTCATTACGCCGACACGGCCGACTTTGGTGTTGGTGAGGATATTCAAGTCGTCTCCGCCGACAGCCGCCGTGCAGTTCATTATCGCGGTTTTGATTTGGGCGTACTTGATGTGCAATTTGACCTCTACCGCATCCCGCCAGAGAAATTTGCCGAACGATATGTTGCCCATAATTGGGAAACGGACAGCTTGCTGCTCGCCAAAAGCTGGACTGAACAGACTCGTGAAGAGGGAGATTACTCCCTTAATCCGCAAGAGCTGCTCATTCCCGAAGATGTGCCTGCGGGAGCGTATATCCTCAATTTGAGCGGCGACTTTCTTAACGATCAACTCTTCATCCTGCTCACCAACCATCAACTCACGCTCAAAAAAGATGATGAGCAGATAGCGGCATGGGTGGACGGCAGCGCGGCGGCGGACGGCATCGTCCGTTTTTATGCGGCGGACGGCCGTTTACTGCACCAAGAACAGACGGGGGATGATGGTATCGTCACCGCCAATATCACGGCGGAGACACCCGCCTTTGTGACCGCCCAACAGGGGACGGAAATCGTGATGGCAAAGACATCATGGGGAAATGAGTATTACAGCCCTTCCGCCGCCCCTCTCCACATTCACATCAGCACCGAACGCCCCATTTACAAGCCGGGCGACACCGTCTATTTCAAAGCGATTTTACGAAGCGATGACGACGCACATTTAGAGCCGATCCCTGAGGGAAGTGCCGTCACCGTCACCTTGTATGACGCACGCGGCAATCGTGTAAAAACGGCCGTTCTCAACAGCAACGATTACGGAACCGTCAACGGCTCCTTCCTCATCGGCGAAGGGGCGACGGTGGGCAGCTACAGAATTGAAGCCGCTTTCGATGGCACGATGCGCGCCCTTCGCTTCAAAGTTGAAGAGTACCGCAAACCAGAGTATAAAGTCACCATCAGCACCGATTCGCACGCCTATCTATTGGATGATGAAATCATTGTCACCATAGAGAGCGCGTACTTTTTTGGCGAACCGTTGGCCGACGCAGAAGTGACCCTCACTCTCTATGATCGTGAATGGTATTATGGCGAGGATGATTTACGGATGGGCAGGACGGTGCGATTGGATGAGAACGGCCGTCTCACCACCACCATCTCCGTCGAAAACGCAGGCCGTCTCCTCATCGAAGCGATTGTAGATGATGGCAGTAATCAGACGGTCGCCGCCCAAGCTGTCGTACATATTTATGAAATCGCCGAATCCATCCAGTTCCAGCGCGGCTCATATATGAAAACACCAGACACGCCGTTCACCATTGACGGCACAGTACGCGACATTTGGGGTGATGGGATAAACGGCCGTTCTGTAACACTCAAATTAACCCGCTATACATGGGAATCACGCGATTACACCGATATTGTTGATCAGGAAACGGTAGTGACGGATGAAAACGGCCGTTTTTCTCTCCAACTCATCCCCGATGAGACAGGCTATTACCGACTCATCGCCACCGCCACCGACCAACTCGGCAACAGGATCGAATCCACAAATTGGCTTGCCGTTTACGACACTCGCTATCGCAGCCGATGGGTACGCCGCACTGATGACATCGGTGTAAGTGCCGATCAAGACACCTACAAACCCGGCGACACCGCCCGCCTGTTCATCGAATCCAGCACCGACGGCATGGCTCTGTTGACATTGGAGCGCGGCACATTGCACAGTCAGCAGACGGTCGAACTCACGCCGCCGCTGACCGTCGTCGAAATTCCCATCACCGACGCGCATGTGCCCAATATCTATGCTGTCATCCACGCATGGAAACCAATCAGTAACACATTGCCTCAAGGCGATTCCTATTACAGCGACAGCATCCCTGATGCAGAACTTGTCATCGCCAGTACCATCCTGTATGTCCCCGCCGATCATAAACGGCTGACACTCACCATCACTCCCGACAAAGAGGTGTACGCTCCCGGTGATGAGGCGACGTTCACCATTCGCGCCACAAACCCTGCCGGCGATCCAGTCTCGGCTGAAATCGCATTAGCGGTGGTTGATGAGGCGATTTTCACCCTCGCTGATGACAATACGCCCATCTTGTACGACACATTTTACTTTTGGCGCGGCAGCAGTGTTCACACCTACCATTCCATGTATCCCAGACGGGACTTATGGATTCCTAATGGAAACGGCGGTTGTGGCGGCGGCGGCGGTGAGGGTGGTGGTCTGGGTAATCCCCGTCAAGATTTTCAGGACACGGCCGCGTGGTACCCAACTTTACGAACGGATTTTAACGGCGAAACGGCCGTCACCTTCACCCTTCCCGACGATTTGACAAGCTGGCGGCTGACCGCCCACGCTGTCACCGCCGATACCCAAGTCGGCAAAGCGGTCGAAAATGTGACCGTGCGGCAAGATCTGTTGATACGGCCGTTGATGCCCCGCATCCTCACCGATGGCGATCAGCTGACCCTCTCCGCCCTCGTCCACAACTACACCGATCAGCCGCAGGAGATGGCCGTCACCGTCGCCGTCTCTCCCACACTGATGCAGATTGACGGCGGCGTGACCCAAACGATCACCGTCCCCGCTGACGGGGTGATGGTGGTCGGCTGGGCGGCAACGGCCGTCGCTCCCGCCGATCTAACAGTGACGATGGCCGCCATCCCCGCCGATGAGAGCGTCGCTGGCGATGCTGTACAACTGCCGCTGACCATCCAGCCATTAGCCATTCTCGATCTCACCACCGTCGTCGGCGAATTTGAAAGCGAAACGTCGCTGACGGTGGATATGCCCGACAGCGCATTGGATATGAGCTTCATCCGCGTTGATCTCAGCCGCTCCACCGCTGGCAGTTTGACCGATGGGTTGGATTATCTGACAGGATTCCCCTATGGCTGTGTGGAACAGACGATGAGTAAAGCGTTACCCAACGCGGTCGTCGGTCGCGCCTTCCATCAATTGGGCGTGGGCGATCCAGCCGTTTTTGCCGCGCTGGAACCAAAAATTCAAGCCAGCATCCAACGGCTGTATGGCTTCCAACATAGTGATGGCGGCTGGGGCTGGTGGACGACTGATCCGACGCATGATTACCAAACAGCATGGGTCGTCTTCGGCCTCACTATGACCGCTGATGCAGGCTACGAAGTCGATCCCGCTGTCATCGAACGGGGCGCGGGCTGGCTGAACGAGAATTTGGGCGAGATGGACATCCGCACCCGTGCGTACGCGCTCTACAGCATGGCGATTGCGGGGTATGGCAATCTGGACGAGACGCTGGCATTGGTCGAACGCGCTGATGAGTTGGATACATTCAGCCAATCGGCGTTGGCGTTGACCTTGCATGAGTTGGGAGAAACG
Organism: Anaerolineae bacterium; assembly: GCA_015486215.1. Lineage (GTDB taxonomy): Bacteria > Chloroflexota > Anaerolineae > Promineifilales > Promineifilaceae > S016-13. Next base: position 5,093 of record WFSA01000114.1, read on the forward strand.
GCCGTTTCTCGTGAACTATTGGATATGCTGGCTGAAACGGCCGTTGTCAACGACGGCTTTGCCCATTGGCAGGGAGACAGCAGCGACGGTCACTATTACCGCAAAACGATGGCCTCCGACCTCCGCAATACCGCCCTTGCCCTCTCCGCCTTCGCCCAAATCCAGCCCAGTCACCCGCTGGAAGCTCAAATCAGTCGCTGGCTGATGGGACAGCGCGGCGCACACGGCTGGGGAACGACGAATGAGACCTCTTTCGCCATCTTGGGATTGACGGATTATTTGCTCAATAACAAGGAGTTCAATACGCCGATGCCGTTCACCATTCTGTTGAACGGCGCGAAAGCGGCGACGGGGGAATTGGGGGGAGGACGGCCGTTTTACACCATAGACATCCCCGCCGCCGGCGCAAATAAGGGCGAAAACAGCATCATCATCAGTAGCAGCGACGGCAAATTGTATTACACCGTCAGCCGCCGCGCTTATGTCAGCGAAACCAACATAAACGCCGCTGGAGTCGTGGATGTAGAGCGCGTCTACCGCGATCCGCATACAGGCCGCCCCGTTGATTCCGTGCAAACGGGGGATGTGATTGAGGTGGAGTTGACCGTCACGCTGGCCGATGACGGCTCTTACCTCATCATCGAAGACAAACTGCCCGGCGGTTTGGAAGCGTTGAACGATAATCTCAACACAACCAGCGTCGCCGCCGCCTTCACCGAGAGGCAACAATACAATTACACCCATAAAGAAACGTGGGGTGACCGTGTAAGCTACTTCGTCACCGATATGGGAAAAGGTAAACATACGCTCACCTACTACGCCCGCGCCACGCAAAGCGGCACCTTCACCGCCATGCCCACAGAAGTATACGCAATGTACGACTTAGCAATGTGGGGGCGTTCAGCAAGTGCACTGTTGCAGGTCTTTCCGTGAAATCACCCCTACAGCGCACAATCACGGGAATTGCCGCAGAACCTTTATCTTTTTAGGCCATTTCTAAATTCAAATGTATGTATCTTCTCAAAATTTCGGGGAGACTTGACAGGTTTTCTATAATACTCTCGTGTAAAACGCAAGACTCTTATGAAACCTGTCAAGTCTTTGCCCCAATTTATTGAGATGTTACAAATATATCTTCTCAAAAAGTTGGGGGCAAGACTTGACAAATTTCATCAGCACTTTATTTTACACGAGTATCATTAGGAAAATTTGTCAAGTCTCCCCAGAATACTGAGAAGATACATTCAAATCACCCAAAATTTTGATTGTCATTCCCCCACCTTCGTGAGGACAGGCACTTCGTGAGGGTAAACTCTTTTAGGCGGGAATCCACTCCTCGAAAACATATGGATTCCTGTCTTCACGGAGGTGGGGGTGGGGGCGGGAATGACAAACTTGTGATTATTTTTCATGAATGGCCTTATCTGTG
>WFSA01000115.1 GCA_015486215.1 Anaerolineae bacterium
CCCTCACCCCAACCCTCTCCCAAAGGGAGAGGGAGCAAGTTCCCTCCCCCTTCGGGGGAGGTTTAGGGTGGGGGACGACAAAACTCAAATATCGGTAAAACGGGTAAGTTAATAAAGTCTTATTCCTTAGTAACTTATCAATGATATTTTTGTACCATGTACAAGAAATTGTCCACAGATTTCGCAGATTAGCCCAGATTGAATGTTTCTATCTACGTCAATCTGCGAAATCTGCGGATCATTCTTTTCTGGTTTGTTCAGGTTAGGAATAAGGATTAAATAAAACCCGAAACTCCGACTTGTCATTCCTTAAACCTCACATTGAGTAAATCGTAAATGCCATATCAAATCGGTATTAACAAGGACGCGGCTACGCTCATCCTGACAACAACCTGCGATCCATAATATATGGTCGGCGGTGGCGATAATCGGCCAGTGAGGGCGCAGATGCGCTTTGATTTTATGATTGCTCATTCCTTTTTTAACAGATTGGGAACGGCCGTTCAGCCCAAAGGGTTGAAAACGCTCCCCTGCACGGCGGGGACGGATAAAAAAGGGGGGAGAAACGGCCGTTACCATCTCCCACTGCCCCGTCACCACCGCCCCCTTTATCTGTTCAACAAGTAGCTCCCATCCATCCCCCACCCCAAATGTGCCAGCGGCAAAGATGGGGATCGGCGCATCGGTCGGCAATTGGGGGGCGCGATGGGGAATTATGGCGGCGGCATCCGTTATCTGAGCGCGATCATAGCTGATTTGCAGGCGCAAGTCGGCAGAAAGATCGGCCATCGCCCCTGTCTGCCCCTTTTCGGCCAGCAAACGCGCTTGCTCAAACAGGGTAAAGCTGGCGTTCGGCAATAACGGCTGCACCGCCGCCGCCGCACGACGCAAAAGAAGGCGGCGCATCGCCAACGGCCGTTCCCCCCACGCACTCAACGAAAAAGAGAACCATCCCTCCCCCCGCCGCACATCCAACGCATCCCAAATCGCGTCAGCTGACGCGGATAGAAAGGCGTAATCGGCGGCAGCGATGACGGCCGTTTGCTGTAAATGACTCTTAATTTGCGGATTATACTCGGCCAGCATGGGCAATAATTCATGGCGGATGCGGTTACGCAAAAAGCGGGTATCGGCATTACTCGCATCAACGCGCGGCCGTAAATGATGCTGGCGGCAATACGCCTCAATATCTGCTCGGCTGACGGTGAGCAACGGCCGTATAAGCGTAAGCTCAGGAGAAAATGGCAGCGGGGCGACGGGGGACATGCCGCCCAAACCAGCCGTGCCTGCGCCGCGCAACAAGCGCATCAACACCGTCTCCGCCTGATCGTCCGCATTATGAGCGACAGCGACGACCGGGGCGTTATGCTGACGGGCGAGATCGGCGAAGAAGCGGTAACGGGCGTTACGCCCCGCCTCTTCCAACGTCCAGCCATGTTCAGCCGCGAGGGCGGCCGCATCTATTTTTTGGATATGGACAGGGAGATTGAAGGAAACGGCCGTTTTCCGCACAAACTCAGCATCATCATCCGCCTCTGGCCGCCAGCCATGATTCAAATGGGCGACAATCAACTGCCGATCAGGCTGATCAAGCCGATCAGATCGCTCATTGACAAGAGCGTGCAACAACGCTAACGAATCAGCACCGCCAGATACGCCAATAATCCATGTTTTATGTTTGAGTGTTTTAGGGAGATGCAACTGAGGTAAGAACATTTGGCGGCTGCCAAGCAGCATTTAGGGCAAAAATCGGCGTAATCTACACATCATCACCGTAGAGGCAACCTGCTGGGTCGCCGAAAAGTGTAACGACAGCCTCTCGTTCTGACGCTCTACATCCATAACAGAAGAAAGCCCGCAAGCGGGCTTTTGTAAAGTAGGGCGGGTGGGAGTCGAACCCACACGAGATATTATCTCGGCGGATTTTAAGTCCGCTGCGTCTGCCATTTCGCCACCGCCCCTCACGGCTGTATGTCAAGGTTTCAAAATTATACCGCCCAACGCTGTTTTGGACAAAAAATAACCATGTGGGCACATGGGCGATTCAGCGAATCGCCCCTACTATCATTTATCTATGCAATCCGTGTCCAATTACTGCTACCCATCATTATTCATCACGGGGGTGGTGGTGATAATGGGCTGGATGGGCGGCGGCGGCGGGGTTGATGTGATCACAATCGGTATCGTTGTTGGCGTGGGGCTGGGGGACGTTGCGGGCAGGATGGGGATCGTTGTCAATGGGACGGGAGTCGGTGTGATAAGAGATGGATCGGCGGCAAAAGTGATGGGCAACGGTTGGCTGGCTGCCACCTGACGGCCGTCTCCATCCAGTAGCGCAACCTGCCACATATATTCATCGGGAATGAGATGCGTGGCCGATATTTCCACCCCATACAGCAAGTCGAAGCGAGGCTCTGTCACCGTCGCTAACACCGTCGCCCCCTCTGCGCCCAGCAGGGAAAGGGTGAACGATTGGCCGCCGCTCAATGGGCGCGGCCAATTCCAATAGTAGGTCAACGGCGTTGTCACCATCGGATGGATGGGAACGGCCGTCTCATCAATCAATTCCGTTTCGACAGGGATGGGCTGCGCCCGCAAAAGAGGCGCGTCGGCAGCCCCATTACGATTGCCAAATTCTGCCGTCCAATACCACACATTGGGCGCATCATAATCGGTGACAAAACCGACACCAATATCAGTTGCCTGCGCGTTGAGCAAAATGCGGCGATGGGGCGGGCTGTTAATCCAGAACTCGACCGCTTCATACGCATATTGGAAGCCCCACGCCGTCGCTTCGCCCGCGTAGCCAGCCGTGTAATTATGCCAAATCAACCGCTCGGCTGGATAGGAGCCGTCAGCTCCAATATGCGCCGTGTAGCCGTACATCGCCATATCGTTGACATGTTGCTGTGCCGCCATCCCTAACTCCAAAACATAGGGCAGGGGCGGGCGGCCAAATTGGGCGCGGGCTTCGTTGATGTAGATGAGCAGCTGTTCCGCCTCGCTCAGCTCGTCAGACAGTGGCAGCGGAGCGAGGGTGAAAGGGGCATCCAGAGGCACATCGGGCAAATCAAGGGAGAAGGGGTCGGCAGAAACGGCCGTCGCTTCGCCTGCCTGCATAATAATGGGGAGATAGACAGCCCCGTGCGCGGGAGATTCAGCATAAATCCAGCGGCCAATTTCAGTAGAGCCGTATGCGTTGACGGCCGTCAAGCGCACATAATAGTTGCCCGTCTGCTGATATTGATGGGTAACATGCTGACCGTTCTGAAAACGGCCGTCGCCCATATCCCACACAAACTCCGTCACCGTCGCATCCCCAGATGCATCACCGATGAACTGCTCCTCTTCGGTCACGCTTTCCGTCACCTCCATCTCAGCCGCAGGCCGCGCACCCACTTGCACGATGGAGAACGCCTCCGATGTTTTGAGCCGATTGCTGACCGCCAATTGTACGCGGTAAATGCCAGCCAGCGCGTATTGGTGAATGGGGTTCAGTTCGGTTGAATTTGTGCCGTCGCCAAAATCCCATCGATAGATGAGCGGCGGCTGGCCGCCGCTTTCGTTCACAAATTGCACTGGCTGATTGACGGTCACGGTCTCATCATCAGCCATAAAACCAGCAGCGGGATAGGGAACGATAAATATCTGTTTTTGTCCGTTGACGGCCGTCAACGGGTTACTCACTTCTACTTGAATATCATACGGGCCGGCAACGGGATAGAGGATAGATGGGGAAGCGACATCAATACGGCGGCCATCGCCCAATTTCCATGACAGGGTGAAGGGGCCAGAGCCAGCCAACTCGGCATCCAACTGAACAAGCTGCCCAACGGCGGCTTGCGGCGGCACGCTGATACTGCCGATCTGTGGGGGAAGACCGAGCCAAATGGGGGTGACGGCCGTCTGTTTCGCCTCGTTCTGGATCAAAATGGCACGCAGTTCCTGCTCAGGCTGGTCCACGTCCACCGTTTCCACCCGCAAAGGGAGCGTAAACTCAGTTGTTTCGCCGGCGGGCAGGATGGGGGTATATTGAATACGGCCGTTTTGCAAATCGGCCACTACTCCAGCAGGCAATTGATCCCCATCCAGCCGTACCCCTGCGGGTAACTCTATCTGAATCTGCGGCGAAGCTGGTTGAGAGCCGTTAGCTAGACGAACTGTCAACGACAATTCATCCCCCGATGTGGCGATGGGGGGCGAAAGCAACAGAGCCAGCCGCGTTTCGCCATCAATAATGAGCGATCCCGTGTAAGTGGCAGCGTGATTCGGCTGAGAGGATAGCAGCAAAAGTAATCCCATCAGAAAAAGAGATACGACGAACCAGCGAATGCGTCTTAAAACCATTCTGAACAGTGTATCAAATTCAACCAGACATAACAAGCAAAAGTGAGTATAATGAGGAACAAGGAACGGAGATCAGGGATTTGGGATCGTGAAGGGCGCGATCTGAAATAGCGGTAACAAAATAGGTAACTACTCAGCCTATCACTCGTTTCACCACAAAGAAGCAAAGATCACAAAGAAAATCTTAAAAAACTTCGTATTCTTCGTGTCTTTGTGGTTAATTTGGATAATGGCTGAGTAGTTACCAAAATAGAACGAATAGAATAGATAAACAGATCTATTTGCTTCTCTAAATCCGTTGTTGCCATGATGATGCAGGAAGTAGTTTATGACGGTTGCAATCAACAAACGATCTGGTGCGGGTACATTTGCCTTTTTGAAGTCCAAAATTGAATGGATGGAAATTAGTGACTATTACGTTGGTGATATTGACTCCGATAAACCAGTGGCGGTTATGGCTGGGGCGACGGTGGTCGGTACTATATTTGCGCCTGTGGTGCATGTGAATGGGCTGTTATATGGAACGGCCGTTTCGCGCGAGCTCATTGTCCAATCCAAAGGGATGATATGGAGCAATGTCTACACGATCAGGTTGCAGGTGGATGCTGGCGGCACAATTCAAGGGTTCATCAGCAATATAGATGAAGCTGCATACGATTCATTACGCTCGCTCAATAATCCATCCAATTTGCCGCCCCTCTTTTTTGACAAAAACGCCCCTGATGGTGCGCCGCCGCCCCCCACTCCCGATCAATTAGATGCGCTCACACGCCTGCAAGCAGAAGCGGGCGCAGCCCTTGCCGCTCGTGCGGAACTAGAACGCTCTTTTGACACCCGACTGACAGAAATAGTGGGTGCAACATCAGCACGAGCGACTGCACTGGATAAAGAGGTCGGCGTGCTACGCGAAAATTTGGCAACTGTGTCGCAACAGTTGAGCGAAGCCCAAACGTTATCAAAAACACAGGTAGAGCAAATCGAGCGGGCAAACCATGAGTTGGGATTGACCCATAATTTGTTAAATGAAAAAACGGGGGAATGGGAGGAGTTGACGGCCGTTTATGAGCAATTATCGGCCGATCATGAGCAATTACAGAGTAATAGAAATAGATTAGATATTGCCCTGCATGAAAAAACAATTGAAGTTGATGAGCTTCTTGAACGCACAACAAGTCTAGAAACTGCATTGCAATCTAGTTTACAGCACTCCAGCGAACAAGAAGATGCGCTGGTGCGTTGGCAAGAGTTAAGCGAAACACGTCAAGAACGAGCAAACACATTAGAATCTGAATTGAGTGCGGTCTCGTTCAAATTAGAAGAAAGCCGTCGCCTTACGGATATGCTCCGCTCCCAACGAAAAGAAGCCGAAGATAGCTGGGAAAAGAGCGAGGAAGAGTTAAAGCAAACCGCTTCTCAATTAGCCGACCTCACACTCGTGCATGAGAAAATGAGGGAAGAAGCAGACAAAACGCGTAAACAATTAACTGAAAACATACACCGATTAGAACCATTGCGTCAGCAAGTGGAGACATTACAAAAGGAACGGGACTCTCTCCAATCGGCATTGCAAGAGAGCAGTCAACTCTTCCAGACATTGCACAGAAAAGAGCAATTGTTAAGAAAAGAGTTAGATGAAACCAATGCAACATTAGAGAAAAATAGAATTGCGTTGGAGAAGTTTAACAAGAAACAGACGCAGCAACTGTCTGCCCAAACGGCCGTTATCATGGGCGAAGCGAATAAAACGATTCGCAGCATAAAGCAACGATTGGCTGAAGCGACGCAGATGAATACGATCCAGAGAGAGCAACTCTCTTGGCATAAATTAAGCCTGAGCAGCACCCAGACGGAGCTTACGCAGGCGCGGCAAACGATTGAAAGATTGAGAGAAACGGCCGTTAGCTCCTCTAAAGATGCTGATGAAATCAGCGATCTACAAAAAGAAGTCGAGAGGCTCACAAAAATTCTCACAACCAGCAAACAACGCTTCACCTCATTGCAAGCCAAAGTAGATGCCAAACAAAAAGAAGTAGACGCGCTCAGGGAAAATAAAGAAAAATTACGGCGTGTGCGCTTGCAGCTAAAAGCAAACGAAAAAGAGATCGACCGCTATATTACCGAATCAAATCAACAAGGGCAGCATTTAGCCGATATTCAATCCACCCTCATCGAGCGCGAAATTCAATTGCAGCAAATGACCGAAACGGCACGCAAACAAGTCGCTTTCATCAAGAAAATGAAACAAATCACAACGGAGCGCATCCGCAAACTGCAAGAGCAGGTGAATTCACGGGGCGGCGAAGGGGCGAAGTGAGCAGAGTTGCAGGGCTACACGTTCTAACTGACTTCGACGACAAATAAATTCATCGTCTGCTAGTATCTTCTCAGTATTCTGGGAAGACTTGACAAATTTTCCTAATGGTACCCGTGTAAAATAAAGTGCTGTTGAAATTTGTCAAGTCTTGTCCACGATTTATTGAGAAGATACGTCTGCTATACAAAACAGGCTGAAAGTCTGTTTAAGAACGAGAGTTTAATAAGGCCATTTCTAAATTTAAATCACCCAAAATTTTGATTGTCATTCCCGTCCCCATCCCCACCTTCGTGAGGATGGGGACGGGAATGACAACTTTGGTAGTTAAATAAATCTTTGGTAGTTAAATAAATCCTCGTTCCTTAAGCGTCTATCACCAATGCGCTTTAGCGCATTTTCTATAACAGGCACCGATTTCAATCGGTGGCGAAGCAACGTATATAGAAGAGACAAGCAGTCAGATATATAAACTATGCCCCCCACAACTCCACAACCGCAGAACTCCGCCGCCTCGCCGCTCCGCCGCCTCGCAACCCCGCTCCTCTTTGCATTACCACTCCTCTTCTTAGCGATTTTCTTCTTTTACCCGTTAGCTGCTATTTTTCGGATCAGTCTGCGCCCAGATACCATTCTTTCATTGTTAAATCGGCCTCATCTTCTCAAAATCATCGGCTTTACCTTTTGGCAAGCCGCGCTTTCGACCCTGTTCACCCTTGCCATCGGTCTGCCGACCGCCTATTTGTTCGCCCGATGGAGTTTTCGCGGCCAAACGCTGCTCCGCGCATTGACAACCCTTCCCTTTGTCATGCCCACCGTCGTCACCGCCGCCGCTTTTCGCGTGCTTCTCGGTAGCGGAAGCCCATTCAACCGCCTGTTGATGACAGTATTTGATCTGCAAAAGCCGCCCATCCAGCTTGAGCAAACGATATCAATCATTATATTGGCACATGTTTTTTATAATGTTGCTATCGTTTCGCGGCTGGTTGGCGGCTTTTGGGCGCATCTCAGCCCTAATTTAGCATCAGCGGCGCGGGTGATGGGGGCATCATCAGCCCGTGCCTTTGTCGAAGTCACACTGCCTTTGCTTACCCCTGCGATTTTAAGCGCATCGCTGTTGGCCTTCCTCTTCTCGTTCACCAGCTTTGGCGTGATTCTGATTCTGGGCGGCCCCTCTTTCAGCACAATCGAGACAGAAATTTACCGTCAATACGTCACTTTTTTGCAACCAGACATCGCCGCCGCGCTATCCTTCTTACAAATTGGATTCACCTTTATATTGATGGCAATTTATGCGCGATTACAGCGAAAAACGGCCGTCTCCCTCTCTCTCCATCCCCAGCAAGCGAACAAAAAACAGGCACGCACAGGCAGAGAAAAGCTATTCCTCAACAGCATAATCATAATTTTGCTGCTCTTCTGCGTCTCACCATTGTTGGCACTCCTGTGGCGGTCGCTGGTTGACCGTGATGGACAGTTGACGCTGGCGTATTACCAAGCGTTGCCCGCCTCCAAGCAGGGATCGGTCGCCTTTGTGCCGCCCTTAACGGCCGTTCGTAACTCTCTCGTCTACGCCCTGCTGACCGTCGTCGTCGCCAGTTTTTTCGGGCTGCTATCGGCCACTTTGTTGACACGGCCGTTTCGGGGGCGAAAATGGCTTGATCCGCTCTTCATGCTGCCGCTGGGTGCATCAGCCGTCACGCTTGGATTCGGCTACGTCGTCTCTTTTCATTGGCTGCGAACCTCCCCCCTGCTCGTCCTCATCGCCCACACATTGGTGGCGTTCCCCTTCGTCGTGCGAACGCTGCTACCCGTCATGCAAGGCATTCGCCCCACGCTGCGCGAAGCGGCGGCGGTGATGGGAGCGGCTCCCGCCCAAGTGTGGCGCGAGGTGGATTTGCCGATTGTCGGACGAGCGATGTTGGCTGCGGCCGTTTTCGCCTTCACCGTCAGCATGGGCGAGTTCGGCGCCACCAGCTTCATCATTCGCCCCAACAGCGGCTATTTGACCATGCCGATCACCATCCGCCGCTATCTAGGGCATCCCGGCTCGCTCAATTACGGCCAAGCGATGGCGATGAGTGCCCTGCTCATGCTCGTCTGTGCCATCGGCTTCATCGCCATTGAACGCTTCCGCTACGCTGATATTGGTGAGTTTTGATACGGCCGTTTTCCATTCGTTCGTTCCTAAAAGTCGCTACTGCTAGATAGCACGTTGCACAACACGCAACATTATACATAATTCATCCTATGATCAGGTCATTCAAACACAAACACCGACGAAGCTATCTGTTCTTTTCCTAATCTGTTGTACTCATCACATCCATCACAAACGGCCGTTTTCATTCGCTCCTTCCTAAATTCGCTGTAATCACCCAACAAAAAAATCCGCAGATTACGCCGATTAGCGCAGATTTTCTCCAATATAATCTGCGTCAATCAGTGAAATCTGCGGATCAATTATTTCCATCCGTTCATTTTTTTAATCCGTTGTTATCATCACATCCAACGCAAACGGCCGTTTTCATTCGCTCCTTCCTAAATTCGCTGTAATCCCATCACACCCACACAACCGGCCGTTTCCTACATCCACCACAAACGGCCGTTTTCCACACATCCGTACAAACGGCCGTTTTCCATCACATCCACGCAAACGGCAGTTCTCACTACATTCCTTATTTTGGAGCATAACCTATGACAATATATACTCCCCACTGATATTTATTTTGAAGCAAGGAAAATGAAGATATGCCTATAGAAACAATATATCATGATAGTTTTGATTACCCGATATTCCATGTATTGGAACAAATTGAAGTATATGATGGGTCTTCCGCAATTGGTTTTGACCATTTATTAAATCACATAAAGGTTCTCCATACTCTTGCCAATGGGGTAGCAATCAAAGACGTAATAGCTATTTTGTCACAACACCCTCATTATGGAATAGCTGAAGATGAGTGGAAATACGAGAATTTGGATAAATTAGTACGAATTCTTGAAAATGAATGTTCTATTCTAGTACAATATGTTTCTTTATTGTCACCAATGGACAATAAAGAACAAAAACAGCAACGCATAATTACAGAAATGAGAGAGAGAGTACCATTTCTTGATTATCGATATCCAAATGACTCTTTTTTATCTGCCGCGGACAGGGAAAATTAGAATATAATACCAAACAAAAAACGGTCGTTTCCCAACGGCCGTTTTCTCCCCTCATAACCCATCTGTTCCTTCCCCAATTCGTTGTACTCCCCCCATTCGTTCCTTCCCTAATCCGCTGTACTCATCCGCTCCCTAGCCGCCAAACTATTATTCAACGCCGACAAATAAGCGTGCGCGCTCGCCACAATAATATCCGTATCCGCCCCATACCCACCAAACATCCAGCGACGCACCTTCCCCGTCTGCGGCGACTTCCGCTTCTTCATCTCCTCATCCTCCGCCTCCACCCGCACAGTCACCTCCCCAATCGCATCGATCCCCTCCGTCACCGCCCGCACCACATACTCGTGCAGCGTATTCGGCATCCCCACAACCGCATCAATCGCCTTGAAAACCGCATCCACTGGCCCCTTCCCCACGACCGCCTTCGTATGCAAAACGCCATCAGGCCCAATCAACCGCACCGCCGCCGTTGGCAACCCAATCGTGCCGCTCGTCACCTGCAACCCATCCAATTGATACATCTTGTCCGTCTGATACATCTGGTCAGTCATCAACGCCTCTAAATC
>WFSA01000116.1 GCA_015486215.1 Anaerolineae bacterium
AAGTGATTGTGTACCTTCTCAATAAATCGTGGACAAGACTTGATAAATTTCATCAGTGCTTTATTTTACACGAGTATCATTAGGGAAATTTGTCAAGTCTCCCCAGAATACTGAGAAGATACATGATTGTTACCTCCCTTTTTCAAAGGGCTTTGCCCATGTAAAAAAAGGGAAGCTGTTTATACTTTAGTTTTCCCTAATCTGGATAAACCAGAAAAGAACAATCCGTAGATTCGCAGATTGACGCAGATAAAAACATTCAATCTACGAAATCTGCGGACAATTTCTTGTACATGATACAAGAATATCACTGATAAGGTACTAATATGTGATCGTCAAAAACACCCTTTGGCGTTTTTTACATTTCAAATCACTTGGTTTGGGTTAAAAAATGCCTACAGACACACCCTTTTTTCCACAATAACCGTACCGCCTCATGCCCAACGGAAAAACGAGCAGTAGACGATTCCTTTTTGAAAAGTTGACTAGATAGCAGGATGCCAACTTTTTTTAATTGCCGTAACATACGTCCATACGTTGGTTTAGCCTATCGATCCCAGAAGCTAGATCGGATAGGCGGCGACGTTGCTGCTACATATTTCAGTAATTCCCGTAGCTAAAATCTGGTATAATAATAGCTTCATTTTCGTAAAGATTCGAGGAAATAAGAGGTCATACAATGAAAGCAAGAAAGCATTTATCAGCTGATGGCTTATTCGAGATGATAAAACAGGAATTCAAAAAGATAAAAGACCATCGTTCTGTTGATGTAAGAATACCACTAGACGATGCGTTGATGAGCGGATTCGCCCTGTTTTCATTAAAAGGCTCCTCATTATTAGCGTTTGACGAGAGAAGACAGACACCGAAAAACTTAAAAGCGCGTATATGGTATCAAACAGATACCCAGTGACACACCGATGAGAACAATGCTAGATAATGTCAACCCTGCAAAAACAAGACCATTATTCAAACGCATTGTTCAACAGTTGTAGCGGGGGAAAGAGCTAGAAAAGATGCGGTATATCGGTCAATACGTATCTTCTCAGTATTCTGAGGGAGACTTGACAAATTTTCCTAATGATACTCGTGTAAAATAAAGTGCTGATGAAATTTGTCAAGTCTTGTCCACGATTTATTGAGAAGATACGTCAATACTACCTATTATCGTTAGATGGTACTGGAATATCTTCTCAAAAAGCTGGGGGCATGAGTACAGCTAATTAGGAAAGGAACGAATCTACTCGACTGACGTAACTTGTTCCTTTCTTAATTGGATGTAATCGCCCCGAAATACTGAGAAGATACCATTAGCATTAAATTATCATCCCGTCACATATGCAACAAATGATGGACAATACCGTCAGGCGGTGATGTTTGAAGAAAATTGTAAGTCGGGTTTGCAAACTTGACCTACCGTTATTTAGGAGAAAAGAGTGAAAATTGCAATTTTAGGTGGAACAGGAAACGAAGGATTTGGACTAGGCTATCGCTGGGCGATGGCTGGGCATGAGATACTTATTGGCTCGCGCAAGACGGAGAAAGGCGCGGCGGCGGCGGTTGATATGTTGAGTAAAGCACCAGAGACGGCTATCAGCGGCATGGACAATCCATCTGCGGCCGCGTTAGCTGATGTCGTCGTGCTTTCGGTGCCGTATTGGGCGCAGGAAGGGACACTGAACAGCGTGAAAGCGGCGATGGACGGCAAGCTGCTCGTCACCGTCGTGGCCCCGACGGGCGAAAAAGCGGCGCGGGTGCATCGGCTAGAGAGCGGGTTGTCAGCGGCCGAAGAGGCGCAGAATCAGCTTGGCGAAACGAGCCGCGTGGTGGCCGCGTTCCAAAATATCGGGGCGCACCATCTGTTGGATATTAACCATGATCTGGATTGTGATGTGCTGGTTTGCGGCGTGAAAAAGGCGGACAAAGCGGTCGCATTGCAACTGTGTGCTGATGCAGGATTGAATGGTGTCAATGCGGGTACATTGCAAAATGCACGGGCGGTTGAGGAGTTAACGGCCGTTCTTATCGCCATCAACATTATTCACAAAAGCAAAAGCGCGGGAATCCGCATTACAGGATTGGTGTGAACGGGTGTGACGGGGTGACGCTTTAATAATGCGTTAATGAGGCTTGTCGTTACGGACTTGTCGCTTACCTGCCAGAATTATAAAAAGATGCAAATAGATAAGTTCAAAAATAGTTCAATATTACCCATCATATTACTTGTTATGGGGAGCTTAATACCTTTGTGGATTGCCTATCAGACTCCAGTTTTTCTGAATGATGATAGCTATATTACCTTAACATATGCGAAAAACATTGCGAATGGAGATGGCTTTGTTTTTAACCATCCCCCAGCAACACAAGGCACAACAACACCATTATTTACCATATTTGTTGGGTATTTGGCAAAGATATTACCTACCGTAAATATCCCCACCCTAGCTGTCTTTTTTTCAGCTTTTTGTTGGATTGGGATTGTTTGGATAATGTTTCTGTTCCGAAAAGCCTGGGAATTATCAGAATGTCAGGCGGTTATCATTGGATTTGTCATTATTGCCTCTGGTTTTGTGAGCTTTTTGGGCATGGAAGCATATCTGTTTGCTTTTTTGTTAGTGATGAGCTTCTCCTTATTTCAAAATAAGAATTATTTTTTGGCTGGATTTGCCGCTGGCTTTTTGTTTCTGACTCGTGGAGAGGGTGTACTCGTTTTATTTGTCCTGCTATTATTCAATGCGTTGTTCTTTCTGCGCCACGAGAAATTTTCGCAATCACATGCCATAAAATCTTTTTTCTATATCATTTTAGGTTTTAGCATCCCTGTATCTTTATGGTTTATATATGCTTATGGTACATTTGGGCATTTATTGCCGAATACATTAGCTGCAAAAAGCGCACAGGGGCAATCTGGCCTATGGAGTTCTTTACCCCATCGGTTAACCTATGAGTGGATACCTGTTTGGGGAAAGCAATTCCAAATTGCAGATGTTTCTTTTTTGAATTGGTGGTGGCTTTTAATATTGATTGGTGTAGGGTCTGTGATAGTGCGACATCGTAAATGGTTGATGTTTATTATCTGGATCGTGGCATATATCGTCGGCTATACAATCTTGCAAGTAGCGGCTTATTGGTGGTATCAATTGCCCATATTGTTTGTGTTGCAACTATTTTTTGCGCTTGGATTAGTTCAAATTGTGGAATGGCTTACGGAATATATTCCTTCGCAAAAAATAAGTATAGGCATATCTATCAGCTTTGTGATGTTTACCCTTTTCTTACTAAGTAAACCTATACAAAATTACGCAAATTATCAGGGTGATACAAGAGGCGAGAGTTATGTGAGGCTGAGTGAATGGTTGAATGAAAACACACAGCCGTCAGAAAGTGTGGCATATATTGAAATTGGTTATTTGGGTTTTTACACCAGTAATCGAATTATTGATTTAGCAGGATTAGTGGAACCGACAATAACGCCACATATATCGGAAGGGGATTTTACATGGGGGTTTTGGCAATATGAACCTGATTACTACGTCTATCTTCCTGATTTTGATTGGGCTTTAACAGATATTCGTACTAACCCCGAATTTGATCGTTGGTATCAACCTGTCGCTGAATTACCTGGTCCGGAAGAAACAACAACTTTTGTTATTTATAAACGAGCAGACTCAAATTAACGTAAATTTATGCAAAAAATCGAATTTATAGCTATACCCGATTTGCCTCATGTGCAATCAGGTGATGATTTAGCGGCACTGTTGTGTGCGGCCTTACAAAAAGAGGAAATACGATTGCAAGACGGCGACATTCTCGCCATCGCGCAGAAAATTGTGTCCAAAGCAGAAGGGCGATTATTCTGCTTGAGCGATGTCATCATCTCTGAGCGGGCGCGGGAAGTGGCGGCGGAGACAGAAAAAGAGCCAGCCATCGTCGAACTGATTTTGAACGAAAGTGATGAAATATCACGCATGAGGCCGGGTGTGTTGATTGTGCGCCATAAATTAGGCTTCACCAGCGCGAATGCGGGCATAGACCGCTCCAATGTGTCGCAAAGTGGCGACGACGAGACCGTTTTGCTGCTGCCCATTGACCCTGACGGCTCGGCGGCACGATTGCGGGCGGCGATGACGGCCGAATTTGGGGCTGATATTGGCGTGGTGATTACGGACAGTCACGGACGGCCGTTTCGGTTGGGAACCCTCGGTGTGGCAATCGGCGCGGCGGGAATTCCCGCCCTTTGGGATCGGGTTGGCGAGAGCGATTTATACGGCTACGCATTACAGCATACGACTGTCGGCGTGGCCGATGAGATCGCGGCGGCGGCGGGGCTGTTGATGGGACAGGCGGCGGAAGGAACACCCGTCGTCCTCATTCGCGGCTTAGAATTGCCATCGGAAAACGGCCGTGCGGCTGACCTCATCCGCCCCAAAGAGATGGATTTGTACCGTTAATGAAGATCATTAACCTAGATCATTGGCTGTTATTGCTACTCTTGCTCAGCGCAGGCTGTCAACCTGCGGATACATTGACGGAGGGAGAGCAGCTGCCAACCTCAGCCGCCGTCGCTGTTGCCCCTATGCCGACATCGGCCATGATCGTCATCGCCCCGGCAAGCACAATGACAGCAACACCGACGCTGCCCCCAACCCAGACATCCATCCCCAGATCAACCAAAACCCCATCCCCCACCAAAACGCTCTCTTTTATTCCGACAAGAACGCCGCGCCCGCCGACAAGCACGCCAACGCCAACTATCACTCCGACGGTGCAAATGACGGGAACGGCCGTTATCGAATTGAAGCCGTTTGGCAGTTACGCCTATGAGGAAATCATGCCTGTCGCCGCCTACCCTGTGCCAGCAGAGAATAATGGCTGGGGGATGCACTGGATCGCCAGCACCAGCCAGAGTCGAGGAACGGTAGATAAGTTCGTGGGCGAATTGGTACGTATGCACATCAAATGGGTCGTTTTTTTGAACACGGGACAAGATACAACATCAAACGATTATCTAGTCGAGCGGCTGGTGGCTAACGGCATCATGCCCGTCATGCGCGTGTATCAGGCGACGATTGAGCCGTATGGGGATATAACGCCGATGGTACGCCATTATCGAGCAAAAGGAGTTTATTATTACCAGCTCTATAACGAGCCAAATACGAATGTGGAGAATCGGCAATCATTTGCCAACCCCAATCAATATGCGATTGCGTGGTCAGCAACAGCGCGGCAGGTGATCAGTGCGGGCGGGCTGCCAGGCATTGGAGCGTTTAGTCCCGGCGGAGCATATGACCATTTTGAATTTTTGCAGCGCACATTGGAAATTATGCGGTACAACGGCGACCTGCATCTACTGAATCATGCGTGGTTTTCTGCTCATAATTATCATGGCACACGAGAGCTTGATGATCCCGGCGGCTTCTTCCTTTTCCGTGAATACAATCGCATTATTGAGCAGCAAATCGGCCGTTCGCTACCCATCATCGGCACAGAGGCTGGCTCTTATGCAGGGACGGATGAGGCAGAGATGCCCTTTATTCGGTTTCAGTATGATTATATGAAAAATGAACATGAACCGTATTATTTAGGATTTAGCTGGTGGATTTTGGCGAATCGTGCAGGGGGGCATTATGATGATGCGTGGGAGTGGCAAGCGTTGTTCAAGGAAGGGGGATACGCTCATCCAGCGATAGCGAACTATTTTTATGGCGGGTAAAGTATCTTCTCAATAAATCGTAGACAAGACTTGACAAATTTCATCAGCACTTTATTGTACACGAGTACCATTAGGAAAATTTGTCAGGTCTCCCTAGTCGGGGCATTTCCTTCAAAAGTAGAGCCACATCCGCCTTTTCCTCTGGAAAACGGTAAGCGATGTCTAGCAGCCGCTTTGGCTTGCCCGTGACAGCGAAAATCTGTACCTTCTCAATAAATTAAGTTGATCTTGTTTTAAAATTGGACACGGATTTCTCTGGTTTCACTGATTTTGATCTTTTATCTGTGTTCATCTGTGCAATCAGTATCCAATTTTGAATGTTACAATCGCCCTATTCCCCTCACTTCACAACGATCAGCCCGCTGCCACTGGTGACATGGCCGATGACGACGGCCGTTTGCCCCGCCATCTTCTCCATAAACAACTCCACCATCTCTGGCGCAACCGCCACCAACAGCCCGCCCGATGTTTCAGGGGTAAACAGCATATCTTGATACAATTGGCTCACGCTGTTGCCAAAGCGGACAACGGGGGCGAAGAAATGCAAATTATTCCCCATTCCACCGGGAAATGCGCCAGCTTGGGCGTACTCAACTGTGCTGGGCAGCCATGGCAGCTTGTTTAGGTCAAAATGAAAGTCGGCCTGTGCCTGCTCTGCCATTTCATGCGCGTGGCCGAGCAATCCAAAACCGGTGATGTCAGTCATGCTGTGGGCGTTAGCGTGGGCGGCGGCGTGCGCCGCTTGACGGTTGAGGGTAGACATGGAGATAACGGCCGTTTTTACATCCTCATCCCGCGCTTTTTCTTGCTTTAACGCCGTCGTTATCACTCCCGTGCCGAGCGATTTTGTCAGGATTAGCTGATCACCATCCCGCGCTCCCCCTTTCTTCATCACCTGTGCGGGATCGATGATGCCCGTTACCGCCAGCCCATATTTTGGCTCTTTATCATTGACGCTGTGACCGCCGGCAATAACGCCGCCCGCTTCGGCGACCTTTTCCGCGCCGCCGCGCAACACTTCGCGCAATACTTCGCCGACCAAATTATCAGGGAAGGCAACAAGGTTGATGGCGAACAGCACCTCGCCCCCCATCGCATAAATGTCGGACAGTGCATTGGCGGCCGCAATCGCTCCAAAATCGTATGGATCATCGACGACAGGCGGGAAAAAGTCGGTGCTGGTGACAATCGCCTGTTTGTCGTTTAACCTGTAAACGGCCGCATCGTCAGCCTTATCCAATCCAATAAGAAGATCGGGGTAATCGGCCGTTGAAAATATCTCTCGTAATGGCTGCAAAACTTGCGCCAACGCCTCTGGGGCGAGTTTGGATGCTCAACCGGCGCAGGAGGCGTAAGCGGTTAGGCGTATTTTTTTTGTTATCATACTTAATGGGGAATTGTCAATTGTTAATTGCCTGCTCTTTCCAATCAAACGTCTTCGTCACCGCCTTCTTCCAGCGTGTATACAATTCCGTGCGAGCATGGTCATTGGCGGAGGGCTGCCACGTTTTATCCACGCCCCATTGTTGGCGCAGGGCGGCTTTGTTTGCCCAGAAATTGACCGCGAGACCGGCGGCGTAGGCCGCGCCTAGTGCGGTTGTTTCGGCAACTTTGGGGCGGATGGTGGGGATGTTTAGCAGATCGGCTTGGAATTGCATCAGCAGTTCATTATGCACCATGCCGCCGTCTACTTTGATGCTGTTGATGTCCGTGTTCACGTCTGCCCGCATCGCGTCGAACAGTTCGCGGGTTTGGAAGGCGGTCGCTTCTAGGGCGGCACGGCAGATATGCCCTTTGTTGGCGAATCTGGTCAGGCCGACGATGGCTCCGCGTGCGTCGTCGCGCCAATAGGGGGCGAAGAGGCCGGAGAAGGCGGGGACGAAATACACGTCACCGTTATCTTCAACTTGCTGGGCGCACGCTTCGATATCGGCTGCGTTTTCGATGAGGTTCAAATTATCGCGCAGCCATTGCACCAGCGCACCAGTGATGGCGATGGAGCCTTCGAGAGCGTAAACGGCCGCTTCCTCGCCAAATTGATAGCAGACCGTCGTCAACAGCCCATGCTGCGAATGAACGATCTCTTCGCCCGTGTTGAGCAGCATGAAACAGCCCGTGCCGTATGTGTTTTTGACATCGCCCGCGTCGAAGCAGCTTTGCCCCGCCATCGCCGCTTGCTGATCGCCCAAGTCGCCTGCGATGGGGATGCCGCTGCCGAACGGAGTGTCAGCGGAAGTGTAGCCGTAAATTTGGGATGACGGCCGTATATCAGGCAGCATTTCTAGCGGAATACCCATCTCGGCAGCGATTGTCGGCGACCAAGCGAGCGTTTCCAACCCCATCAACATCGTGCGGCTGGCGTTGGTGACATCCGTCACATGCACGCCGCCCGCCGCCCCGCCGCTCAAATTCCAAATGAGCCAGCTATCAATCGTGCCAACTATCGCCTCGCCGTGCATCGCCGCATCACGTACACCGTCAACATTATCCAAAATCCAGCGTACTTTGGGCGCAGAGAAGTACGTCGCTAAAGGCAAGCCTGTCTGCTGTTGATACCGTGTCGCGCCGACAGCACCGCCGAATGTTTTACAAAGCGCGTCGGTGCGCGTATCTTGCCAAACGATGGCGTTATAGAGTGGTTTGCCCGTGCGTTTGTTCCAGACAACGGCCGTTTCTCGTTGATTCGTGATGCCGATGGCTGTGATGTCGGCGGGAGTGATATTGGCGGCGGAGATCGCTTGGGAAACGGCCGTTTGCACATTTTCCCATATCTCCATCGGGTCATGCTCCACCCATCCCGCTTGCGGATAAATTTGCTCATGCTCCAACTGCCCGCTGCCCACAGGTTCACCCGCATGGTTAAAAATAATACAACGACTACTTGTCGTCCCTTGATCAATAGCGGCAATATACATAATCACTCCCTAAAGATAGAGGAATGAGCTAGAGAGGGGGTGTTCTCTCCAACTCGCTCTTCTGCCTCTATTTCAATTTTTCTGTTATCATCCAGCGACTCCCATTGTATCGTGCAATGAGGATTGCATAAAATTTTAGGGCGGCAACAGATAAGCATTTATTTTCTCCTCATCCGTTGCTATCCTTCAAACAAGGAAATAAATATGTCCACAATTAAATTAGCGATTATCGGTGGCAGCGGCTTATATAAGATGACCGGGCTGACCGATATTGAAGAGTTGACGATTGATACACCATTTGGCAAGCCGTCAGATGTGATTATGGCGGGAACGTTACACGGCCGTCGTGTCGCCTTTTTGCCCCGACACGGGCGCGGCCACATCCACAATCCCACCGAAGTCCCTTACCGCGCCAATATATATGCCCTCAAAACGCTGGGGGTAAAGTATGCGATCGCTGTCAGCGCGTGCGGCTCACTGCAAGAGCGGCTGGCTCCCGGCCATATCGTTATCCCTGACCAACTTTATGATAATACAAAGCATCGGCAAAGCAGCTTTTTTGAAGGCGGGCTAGTGGCACATGTCAGCATGGGCGAGCCGTTTTGCCCTGAATTGCGGACAGCATTATCAGCAGCGGCCAAGATGGCTGGCAGCACAGTTCACGATGGCGGCACATTCATCACAATAGAGGGGCCGCGCTTTAGCACGCGGGGCGAGTCAACTCTATTCCGCCAATGGGGGATGGATATTATCGGCATGACGACCAGCCCAGAGGCGTTTTTGGCGGCTGAGGCGCAAATAGCGTATGCGTGCATGGCACATGTCACCGATTATGATGTGTGGCACGAAAGCGAAGATGATGTGACGACGGAAATGGTGATCGCAACTGTGCAGAAGAATATCGCTGTCGCCCGTAAAACGATCAGCGCATTAGCGCAAACGATGGATGAGTGGAGCGGCGAGTTTGCGGTGCATACGAATTTGCAAAATGCAGTGTTGACGGATAAGGAGGCGGTAAGTACGGCCGTTGCCGCCAAACTCGCACCGTTATTTGAATAAGGAATGAGATGCCCCATCATAAAACCCATCCGTTTTTTTAATTGACACAACGCCGTCAATCGCTATAATATGCCCTTGTTAGCCCAAGTGGCGGAATGGCATACGCAGCAGGTTGAGGGCCTGTGTCCTAATAGGACGTGGAGGTTCGACTCCTCTCTTGGGCATCGAAGCCAGAACAGTGATTCGTTCTGGCTTTTTTGTTACCTGTATGAAGAACTGAGTTTTTTTGTGCATCACATTTGGCTTTAGCTATAATGGACAAGTTGGATGAAGGCCAATCGTGTTTTGGCTTGAAAAATGATAATCAAGGAGATATTACGATGATACATACAGCAACGGCCGTTTGGAACGGCACACTAAAAGATGGCAGCGGCAAAGCCGCATCAGGAAATGGACATTTCGAGTTACCCTATACCTTTGCTTCCCGTTTTACAGACGATAAATCGGCAACCAATCCTGAAGAGTTGATTGGCGCGGCACATGCGGGTTGTTTTTCCATGTTCTTCTCCGCTTTGGCGACAAAGGACGGGTTTACGCCCACCAGCATCGAGGCGACCGCCTCCGTTCATCTGGGCAAAGATGAGTCTGGCCCGATGATTACTAAAATTGAGCTAGAGATGAAAGCGGTTGTTCCCAATATGGGACAAGAACAGTTTGCCGAGATGGCGCAAGCGGCCAAAGATGGTTGCCCGATCTCTCGTCTTTTAGCAGCTGTTCCCGAAATGAGTATGAGTGCCGTTTTGCTTGATTAAGCATCATGTTTTATGGAGTGACGGACATGATGTATGTTCGTCCAATCAGCGTCTCTCCATTCTATTGGATGAGGCGTTTTTGTTTTACCTAGTATTCTGGGGAGACTTGACAAATTTTCCTAATGGTACTCGTGTAAAATAAAGTGCCGATAAAATTTGTCAAGTCTTGTCCACGATTTATTGAGAAGGTACTTCAGGGAGATAGTATGAAGCAGACAGTCCACCTACAGACAACGGCCGTTCATGGAACGGCCGTTCACGGCAATATCAATCAACGCGTCCCCAAAAGCAGCCACGCTCTTGTCACCCCCATCATGCAAACTTCGACTTATATATTTGCGGATTCGGCCGATTTACGCGCCTATAAAGCGGCGCAGGCTGAGGGAAAACCGATAGAGGGACGGTATCAATACGGCCGTTATGGCAATCCCACCATTCGCGCCGTTGAAGAACGGCTGACCGCCTTAGAAGGGGGTGAAGATGGACTACTGTTCCCCAGCGGCATGGCGGCGATCAGCACAACCTTATTGTCGCTGCTTTCCAGCGGCGATCATATTGTGCATACGGATGATTCGTATGGCAAAACCCGCGAAATTTGCGCCGTTTTTCTGCCCCGTTTTGGCGTGGAAGCGACAATGGTGCCGATGGGGGATTATGAAGCGATGGAAGCGGCTGTCCGTCCCAATACCCGTCTCATTTTAAGCGAAAGCCCGACCAATCCATACATTCGTGTGATTGATATGGAGCGCGTGGTCGCCATTGCCAAAAAACATGAGTTGCTGACGGTGATTGATTCTACCTTTGCAACTCCGATTAACCAACGGCCGTTGTCCTTTGGCATCGATCTCGTCATTCACAGCGCGACGAAGTATTTGGGCGGGCATAATGATCTTTTGGCAGGAGCGGTCATTGGCGACGGAGAGTTGATCGCCCTGATCAAAGATCATCGCGGGATGCTCGGTAGCATCAGCGATCCCAATAGCGCGTATTTGTTGGAGCGCGGCCTAAAAACGCTTGGGTTGCGCGTACAGCAGCATAACAAAAATGGGGCAGAGATCGCCCGTTATTTAGATCAACATCCCCGTATAGAGAGTGTATGGCATCCCTCATTACCCTCCCATCCAGATTACACCATCGCCCAAGCACAGATGGACGGTTTTGGCGGCGTGGTCAGCTTTGAGGTGAAAGTTGACGATTCGGCAACGCCAGAAGCTGTCGCTTCATCCATTATGGACAAATTCCGCATTGCTCAAAACAGCCCCAGCTTGGGCGGGACGGAAACGCTGCTCATGCAGCCATCTATCGCCGTTTATTACGCCCTCACCCCAGCCGAATGTGCCGCGATGGGTGTCAAGGGCAATCTTATCCGTTACGCTGCCGGCGTTGAAGAAACGGCCGATCTACTCGCCGATTTAGAACAAGCGTTGGAAAAATAATGAATAATGGATAATGGATAATGAATAATGGAATATGTGTCGTCAATTCATACTTCATTATTCCCAATTCATACTTCATTATTACTCTATTATGCCATTAGTCGCCCACTCCTCTCTTCCTACTTTTGATCGATTGCGCCAGCAGGGGCAAGAGATCGTGCCGCTCGACCGTGCGCTGCATCAAGATATTCGTGAACTGCATATTGGGCTGCTCAATATGATGCCCGATGCTGCCCTCGCCGCTACCGAACGGCAATTTATGCGCCTTGTCGGCAACAGCAATCAGATCGCCCAATTTTATGTATACCCGTTCAGCCTGCCCGTTTTGCCGCGCAGCAAGAAAGGGCAGCACTATATCGACAAGCATTATGTTGATTTTGAGGAGATCAGGCGATTGGGCTTAGACGCGCTCATTATTACGGGAGCAAATGTTGCCAACCCGTCATTGGAGCAGGAGCCGTTTTGGGAGCCGCTGATGGAGGTGGCCGATTGGGCGTATGAGAATATCGCTTCGACTTTATGCTCCTGTTTGGCGACGCACGCGCTGTTGAAGCAGCGATATGGAATTACACGACGGCCGTTAGCCCAAAAACGATGGGGGGTATACAGTCATCGTGTCACCCAGATTGATCACCCGCTCTTATGGAATATTAATACCCGTTTTGACGCACCCCATTCGCGCCATAATGGTATCAGCCGGTATCAGATGGAGGCGGCTGGATTGCCCATTTTGGTCGAAAGCCGCAAGGCGGGCGTGCATTTGGCTGTCAGTCGTGATGGATTCCGTATGGTTTATTTTCAAGGGCATCCTGAATATGACATGAATAGTCTATTGAAGGAGTATAAACGGGAAGTATCCCGCTTTTTGCATGGTGAACGGGCTGACCGTCCTCCCCATCCTGTCAATTATTTTGCACCAGAAGCGGACGAAATTGCGAAGCGGTACATTGATGAGGCGATTTTGGCACGCCAATGGGAGGAACCGCTGCCGCCGTTTCCAGAGGAGGAGATACGGCCGTTTATTGATAATACATGGGGAGACACAGGCAAATCAATCATCAATAATTGGCTTGGTCTTGTGTATAAACTCACCAATCTTGACCGCAAAAAGCAGTTCATGGATGAGGTGAATCCAGATGATCCGTTAGGAATGAGAAAATGATACTGTCGCGTCATTATAACTACTCAGCCGATCAATTATTTCACCACAAAAAAGCAAAGATCACAAAGAAAATCTCAAAAAAACTCGTGTTCTTCGTATCTTTGTGATTAATTTGGACAATGGCTAGGGCGATTGCAACCTCGCCTTAATTCGTGATCGTGATCGAAAATCGAAAAAACCGATCACGAAAACGATCACGACAATCATAACGTATAAATTCTCCGCAATTCACATGTTATGTCAATTGCGGAGCTACTAAAAACGGTGTAAATTTGGAATTTAACAGTGCGATTTGGAGATTGCAATCGCCCTATAAAAAACCTCATGTTCTTCGTGTCTTTGTGGTTAACTTGGACAATGGCTGAGTAGTCACACGTCATTTGATATAAAACTATAACGTGGATGGCTTTGCACGCGAATTTAGGAATGAGGATTAAATAAAACCAGAAACTTCCATCTGCCATTCCCTCATCTTCATGAGGGCAGGCTCTGCGAAAGCAGGAACCCACAGTATGGAAAATCATGGATTCCCGCCTAAAAAAGTTTACCCTCACGAAATGCCTGTCCTCACGAAGATGGGGATGGGGGCAGGAATGATAACTTTGGTAGTTAAATAAATCCTCGTTCCTTATAGTCAACGGCCGCTTTCAGGAAAGCGCTGAATAGCGGATGCGGGTCATTGGGGCGGCTTTTGAATTCGGGATGGAACTGGCTACCCAGCATGAACGGATGGTCGGTTAATTCGGCGATCTCCACCAAACGGCCGTCTGGCGAAAGGCCGCTAAAGCACATCCCCGCCTCGCTCAACACATTCCGATACCCATTATTGAACTCCCACCGATGGCGGTGGCGTTCTGAAATAAGAGAACGGCCGTAAGCCTCAGCGGCCATCGTCCCCTCCTTCAATTCACAGGGATACGCACCCAGCCGCATCGTACCGCCCATGTCAGCCAAATCATGCTGGTCGGCCATCAAACTGATGATCGGATGGCGCGTTTGTGCATCAAATTCAGTACTGTTCGCATCTTCATCCTGCAACGCATGTCGTCCAAGTTCAATACACATCACCTGCATTCCCAAACATAGCCCAAGATACGGCACTTTATTCTCACGCGCCCAGCGTGCCGCCAGAATTTTGCCCTCAATGCCCCGTTCGCCAAAACCACCGGGAACAACGATGCCGCTCAACCCCTCAAATTGCTCCCAGCCGCGCCCTTTTTCCAAATCACCAGAGTAAATCCACACCACTTCGACCCGCCGATTATTGGGAATGCCCGCATGGTAGAGCGATTCGCGCACACTCATATATGCGTCATGCAGCTCAACATATTTGCCAACAATACCAATGCGGATGATTGGTTTCGGTTGACGGATTTGATCGATCATCGCCTGCCAATTAGTGAGATCGGGTATAGTCGTCGTCTCCAAGCCTAAGCGTTCGACTACATAGGCGGCAAAATTTGTCTTTTCTAACTCCAACGGAATGGCATACAGCACATCTGACGTGGTGGCAGGAATGACAGCCTCTTCAGCCACATCACAAAAGAGAGCGATTTTGGCAATATGTTCCTGCGGGATAGGGTGATCGGCACGGGCAACGATCATGTCAGGATGGATGCCGATACCACGCAGTTCGCGCACGCTATGCTGTGTCGGTTTTGTCTTCAACTCCCGACTGGCTCCGATATAAGGCAGAAAAGTTACATGAATATAAAGCGTATTTTCGATGCCGATATCGGAACGCATTTGGCGCAACGCTTCCATAAAGGGAGTGCTTTCCATATCGCCAATCGTGCCGCCGACTTCTATCAACAATACATCAGCCTCGCTTTTGTCAGCGACAAGATGCATCCGTCTCTTGATCTCGTTGGTGACATGGGGGATGACTTGAATCGTGCCGCCAAGATAATCGCCGCGCCGCTCGCGTGCCAATACATCTGTATAAACACGCCCCATCGTGACATTTGAATCTTGGTTCAGGTTGATATTGATAAAGCGTTCGTAATGGCCGAGATCGAGATCGGTTTCGGCACCATCGTCGGTGACAAACACTTCACCGTGTTGGTAAGGGGACATAGTGCCGGGATCGACATTGAGATAGGGGTCTAATTTTTGGACAGCGACGGTTAAACCGCGTGCGCGTAAAAGTCGCCCCAGCGCAGCGGCAGTCACTCCTTTGCCAACGGAACTGACAACGCCGCCTGTGAAGAATATAAATTTTGTCATAATTATGCGGGGAGTGGGAATTAGGGAATCGCCGATCTCCACTCCCTGATAAACAAAAAAGCGGTGGGGCATGTTATTGAGGATAACATGCCCCACCGCTTTTTATTTGGGGTTGATTAACGCGAAAGCATGTTCCGCAATTGTTTTTATTTTATAGAAGGCGTTCAAGGTCAATAACTGCACGCTTCATATCTAAGAAGATTAGGCCGAGTTTAGCACGAGAACGAGCTAATACGGTTAATACAGCATCTTCACCAACAGCCATCAAAACGATAATGCCGTCACTGCCCTTGATATAAACTTGATCAAGAACACCGCGCCCTAGTTCACTGGCGATACGATCACCAAGAGAAAGCATGGCGGCAGACATGGCGGATATACGGTCTTCGTCTACGTCAGCGGGGAGGGATGAGGCCATAATTAGGCCGTCTACACTCACCACAGCGGAAGCTTCAATATCGGGGGTGCCTGCCTGTAAGTCGCGGAGGCGGTCAACCATCATTTCTGTGCGTGATCTCATGTGAAAAACTCCTTCATTTAATAGTATTCAAATTCCTACTTTATGTAAGCAA
The DNA here is from genome assembly GCA_015486215.1 of Anaerolineae bacterium. Lineage (GTDB taxonomy): Bacteria > Chloroflexota > Anaerolineae > Promineifilales > Promineifilaceae > S016-13. Next base: position 15,836 of record WFSA01000116.1, read on the forward strand.
GAACGAGTGGATAATACCATAACGATTTTTGAATGTCAACAAGTATGTAGTGTATTGTAGGGGAATTGCAACCTCGTCTCAACTCGTGATCGTGATCATTTTCGTGATCGAAAATCGAAAAAATCGACCACGAAAACGATCAGGACAATCATAACGTATAAATTCTCCTCAATTCGCATATTATGTCAATTACAGGGTTGCTAAAAATGGTATAAATTTGAGATTTAACATTACGATTTGGAGGTTGCAATCGCTCTATAGTGTATTGGTATGTTACCATAAATTTAACGAATACGACCACACTTTGGCCGCCTTTACCCATGATTGCCCGACGGCATTTACTACCTTTTTATCAGTCGTCCATAATGCACAACCCCGCGTTTCTGCCATTACCAGATAAAAACTATCATAGACAACGGCGTGTTGTGTCGTCAGAATGATGGCGGTTCATCCCCACAGGTGAGGGTAAGAACAATGAAAAATTATAGCCCGTTTTTCGGGATACATATCCCGTTTAACGGGCATCAAGACCAGAAAAACGGGCTGGGGTTGAACCTCGCAGCTCATTTTTCGAGATGTACATCCCATTACACGGCCGTTAATTCTCAAATTCGCGTTGTCTTAATAAGCACATAGCCCGTTTCTCTTTCTGGCAAGATAGAAAACATAACACGAGAACCCTCGTTTATGGTAGGCTGTTTTTATCACAAAACGTCCCTTACCATTAAATGGAGAATTCTCATGTTACAAAATGATTCTAACACAAAGGCCCCCTTCCCCGTGCGTCTGCGCGGATACTGGCATCAACGCTATTTACAGCGTTAGCAAACCAGTCATTTACCCAGATTGACATGGTCAGACACGCGGTTTCCCCGCTTTGTTCGACAATGTTCCACCACGATGGCCTGTATCTCCTGGTTGCGCCTGATCGATTGGGAAAAATTACCGCAGACGACCCGACGCAAATGGTTTGGGCGCACACCTGTGCCGCGAGCCGCCTACATTGGCTCTTATCTCGTGAAATTAGAGCAAGGCCTCAATTCAACAGGGAAATTACGCCGCTACCTGACCGCCCATCCCGCTTTAGTTTGGGCTTTAGGGTTTCCGTTAGTCGCCAATCTCAATATTTCGCATGGGTTTTCGGCTGACGACAGCCTGCCTTCGCGTCGGCATTTCAACACGGCACTTTCGCAACTACCCATGCTGCAGAAGCACGACTTGGGTTTCGTCCGCGTTATGGTGCTTTTGATGCGGCCTTTGACGCATTCTACGTTTACGACTATTTTTACAACCCTGACCATGATGGCTTTGCCGCTGTTCCTCTTAATCAACCCAATGGAAAAGTGCGTCAGTTTGATGAGGATGGGCTTCCCTTGTGTGATGCTGGATTGTCCATGCCCTTACGTAAAGCACACACAGATCGCACAAAAGCAATCATCCCCCATCGCCGTGCATTTTATGCTTGTCCGCTGCTTTACCCAATGCCAACGAGCGATTCTTGCCCTGTTGCCCATAAACAATGAAAGAAAGGGGGCTGTTCAGCGCAAATGTCCGTAAGCGAGGGCGCACGCATTCGTTGTCAACTTAACCGTGATTCTGAGCAGTATAAACAGATTTACAAACAACGAACGGCCGTTGAGCGTATCTTTTCTCAGGCAAAAGCGTTGGGTATCGAACGACCCAAGCTGCGCCATCAACTGGCGATCTCTACTCAAAATACACTGATCTATCTGTTGATTAACGTGCGGGCTTTACAGCGTGTGTTTGCCAAGTTGGACGCTGCATAATTTATCGTTTCACTCCCTGACCGCCCTTGCAAAATGACATCTCAAAAATGGGCGTTTTGTGACAAACAACGCAAGGGCGGTTTCAGATGAGGGAAAAGCCATTTTCTCTGGGATACGCCAAAACGAGCTATATAAAATTAGAACATTTGTTATATCCTACTCTCACGGGTGTGGGGAAAACGAATGACAGTTTCATCGCCGCTGGCAGAGCGACGGTTCATCCCCACGGGTGTGGGGAAAACGACCAGTCGCCGAATTATTCAACGTCACCCGAACGGTTCATCCCCACGGGTGTGGGGAAAACTTTCGGCTTGCTCAGGTCGAGGGGATTATTCCCGCGGTTCATCCCCACGGGTGTGGGGAAAACTTATCCACGCCCGCTTTCTTTTTTGCCAATACCCGGTTCATCCCCACGGGTGTGGGGAAAACAAAATTTTCACAGCGTCGGCGGCCGTTTCGGCACGGTTCATCCCCACGGGTG
>WFSA01000117.1 GCA_015486215.1 Anaerolineae bacterium
AAAACACATGGCTTTAGTCTCGTTTTCATACATGAAAATGATTATTCACTCGAGTATAAATGAAGCATAAGCCATAATTGGAATTGCTGCCTAAAATCAGCTTGTAGGGCGATTGCAACCTCGCCTTAATTCGTGATCGTGATCGAAAATCGATTGTGATCACGATCACGAAATACGATCACGACTATTATCGTAAACTTAAGCCAAATATGTCATTTCGACCGTAGGGAGAAATCTTCATTCTTGCCGAGAAAAGATTCCTCACCCCTGCGGGGATTCGGAATGACAGATCGTTAAGTTTACGAATATGCGATCACGACAATCGTAACGCATAAATCCCCCTCAATTCGCATATTATGTCAATTACAGGGTTGCTGAAAACGGTATAAATTTGAAATTTAGCATTGTGATTTGGAGTTGTAATCGCCCTAAATCAGCTTGTTATGCCTGCAAAAGCTGGTCTCTATCCTGCGCCAGAGCGAGAGGAGGGGATGGGGGAAACGGCCGTTTGTTGCGGCGAAGGGAATTAACAGTGAGCAATTAACAATTATCAATTATCAATTATCAATTGCTAATTGCTAATTAGCGGCGATAGAGATAGAAGAGGAGGATCAATCAATCTTTTAGCAGGAATTTCAAAGAGGATTCGCCATGAGGCGTGCGGCTGGTGTAATATAGGAATGCGCCTGTCAGGATGATGAATAATCCTAAGGCGAATCCACCTAATTGTAAAGGGCCGAGAAACGGCCGTTCAAAATCCGGCTCCATATGCGTTCCAATGCCGAGCAGATCGGCAAACCCCGTCACATAAATAAACAGGACCCCCGTTGCCGCCAGCCGCCAGCCAATATCGGCCTGCAACGATTTTTCGGCATCAACTCGACCTGTTTTAAGCAGTAAAAACAGGACGATGGTTAAACTGCTGATACCCAATAGCAACGCTACCATCTGAACCACACCAAAGCCGGGTGTAATATCCAGCCCTACCCAATCTGCTGATAAGGCAAATAAGATGAATAGTATGCCCAGTAGCAAAAAAGTGAACAATACAGTTGTGTTCAGCCGATTTATTTTTTTGTTTACCTGTTTTTGATTTTGGTTATTGCCCATGATTTTCTGGTATCCTCTCAAAAAAGCGGGGAAATTATTTTGTTTTTAGTATGACTACAGGTATCTTCTCAATATTCTGGGGAGACTTGACAAATTTTCCTAATGGTACTCGTGTAAAATAAAGTGCTGATGAAATTTGTCAAGTCTTGTCCACGATTTATTGAGAAGATACGACTACAGCGGATTATGAAAATAAACGGATGCTTTTTCGACTGCACCATCCGTTTATTTCTTCCATCCGGTGTAGTCACCCCGCAATATTGAGAAGTTGCGATTTCTATTTGTTATGCTCTGATCAACAACTGCATTAAAAACAAAAACGCCGCGTTAAAAAACGCGGCGTTTTTCTCTATGGTCGGGGCAGCGGGATTTGAACCCACGGCCTCTTCGCCCCCAGCGAAGCGCGCTGCCAAACTGCGCCATGCCCCGAACGAGAAAAATTATAGCAAACTATTGATAATTGACAATAGCGGTTGGGCACTGATTGCACAAATGAACACAGATAAAAAGATCATTGTCAATACTCTCCATAATTTCTCCATAACCTTTTTCTATACTATGTTTATTGAACAGATAACGGAGCGACTAGGGAATGGCTCGTAAATAACTATGGTCAAGGTGGCAGGTACTTGCCAAGTGCCTGTCACCTGAAGGAAGCTAAAAACGAATATTCCCCAAGCTCAATAAAATGTACTGGAGGTACAAGATGAACAAGTTTAAAAAAGTAATGGCAGTAGTGGTAGCGATAGTATTATTGGTAATGGGCGGAACGGCAGTTTTTGCTCAACAATTAGATGACGGACAAGATTCATTTGCCCAAGATGGACAGCAAGGTCGCCCCGGAGGGAAGCAGGATGGGCGGGAAAATAACGGCCGTTTTATTGACCGCGAAGCGATGGCCGAAGCAATCGCTGATGTATTGGGTATCACTGTTGAGGAGTTAGAAGCAGCGCATGAAGCAGGTACCAAATTACCTGAGTTGGCAAAGTCGCTCGGCGTGGAAATGGAACTGGTTGAGAATGCGATAACGGCCGTTCGTATTGAGGGAGTAGAACAAGCTGCTGCTGATGGCGAGATAACTCAAGAGCAGGTTGATCGCATATTGGAGCAGATAGAGTTACAAAATGTCGCTCGTGATATTCTTGATCGGGACGCGATGATGGTTGTAGTTGCGGATACATTAGGAATCACCGCAGCCGAAGTAGAGGCAGCCGACGAGGCAGGCGTAAAATTACCCCAATTAGCAGAAGAGGCGGGGGTAGATATGCGTACCGTTCACGAAGCAATTAATCAGGCTAAAATTGATGGGCTGCAAGAGGCGGTAGAGAGCGGTCTCATCACTCAAGAACAGGCGTACCGACTTGTATACCAATACGGACAGCGTGGAAACAGTCATTCCCAACACCCACAAGGCGGGCACAGCGATCAGGGGCATTCCCAACACCCGCAAGAGCATCCACAAGGCGGGCACAGCGATCAGGGGCATCCACAACACCCGCAGGGCGGGTATAACAATTAAGGCAAACCATAAGGGTGTGTTTCATTTCAGTAGAAGTGATAGTCACGGGGCGCATAGTTTCAGGTAAATTAAGTCCGTTTGCCCCGTGACAATCACTTTGGTTCAACTCATTTGAAACACACCCAAACCATAAGTATGGTCAAGGTGACAGGTACTTGACACAGTGCCTGTCACCTTATTCGTTCGCAAGCCAATCGCGTAATAATGGCATGATGTTTTTTAATGCTTGCCCGCGATGGCTGATTTGATGTTTCGTTGCTGCTGGCAGCTGCGCCATTGTTTTGTTACGCTCTGGTAAATAGAAAACGGGATCGTACCCGAAGCCGCCATTTCCCATCGGCTTGTAAGCAATTGCTCCTTCGCATATGCCATTACTATGACCGATCTCACGGCCGTTTTCATCACATAACACAATCGCACAACGAAACCGCGCCGCACGGTTCAACTTATCTTCCATATTACTTAACAATAAACGATACCGTTCCTCATGCGACAACCCTTTGCCGCCGTAACGGGCGGTATAAATACCCGGTTCGCCATTCAACGCATCCACCTCTAAACCGGAATCTTCGGCAAGGGTGAGCACCCCTGTTTCACGGGCGTAAGAAATCGCTTTTAGACGGCCGTTTGCCAAAAATGAATCCCCCGTCTCCTCAACATCCATCGTCACACCGACATCACTCAATGTCAGCCACTCCACTTCAAAATCAGCCAACATATCTGCATATTCCGCCACTTTACCGCGATTATGTGTTGCCACCAGTAATTTTCTTCTCATCCATTTCTCCTTCAGGGTGAAGATAAAATTCTCCTTCAGGGTGAAGATAAAACGCAGATGCTTCGCGTGTGGATAAACGCAGATCAAAGAAAGAAAATCAGCGTTTATTTAGGTGACAGGCACTTGCCAAGTGCCTGTCA
>WFSA01000118.1 GCA_015486215.1 Anaerolineae bacterium
CTCGGTGCTTCGTGCGTTGGCGCAGGTTGGCTCGGTGCTTCGTGCGTTGGCGCAGGTTGGCTTGGTGCTTCGTGCGTTGGCGCAGGTTGGCTTGGTGCTTCGTGCGTTGGCGCAGGTTGGTCGGGTGCTTCGTGCGTTGGCGCAGGTTGGTCGGGTGCTTCGTGCGTTGCTTCTGGTTGGTCGGGTGCTTCGTGCGTTGCTTCTGGTTGATCGGGTGCTTCTTGCGTTGCTTCTGGTTGATCGGGTGCTTCTTGCGTTGCTTCTGGTTGGTCGGGTGCTTCTTGCGTTGCTTCTGGTTGGTCGGGTGCTTCGGCTGTACCTTGCGGCTCTGGATAGCCATTTGTTGACGGCGTTGACGGCTCATTGGGGCTGATAACATCAAATCGGGAGGCGACAATCTCGCCAGCCGCAGTTGTTCTAGCAGACACTTCAACGATATAACCGTCGGCTAACTGTTCGGCCAAATCGGTATTCTCGTCAATTAAAATGGTAAAGTCATCTACCATCCATCGTGTATCATCTATTCTTATCAATTCGCCTTGAAAAGCGATCTCTGCTTCTCGTCCCATCTCTAAAAGGGCGGCTGCTTCTTCTTGCCGCCGTTGTTGGATCTCTTGTTGCAATTGCTCTGTGTCGCTGGTGAGCAAAAGGTGAACGGACTCGCCCATCGTTTTGACGGAGTAAAGTGCATCGCCGGGAACTGTATGTGCTGATGCTGCGGAAATACCTAATCCTGTGATTGCGAAAAGGGCTATGAATGCTGCTGCTGCGAATTTTGTTGCTAAGTAGGTCATGTTTTTATCCTCCATGCCAGTTATATAAGTGATTATTTGCTGGGCATAACGGGCAAGGGGGGATTTGGATACGGGTAGATTTACAAATTGGTGATCAAATGCGGCAAACATCATTTTACGACCAGCGGCGGCTTTGGCGGCGGGGATGATGGGCGGGCTGATCGGGGCTAAATTGACGGCCGTTTCCAACAACGGCCGTAACTCTGCCGCCGCGTCCGCATATAAGGAAAGGCACGCTTCCACCGTCTCTCCGCGCCGCATTCGCGTTAAGCAATCATCTAAAATAGCAACTATATCATGGCTCATAAGCAGTTTTCCTTCTCTATCGCGCGGCGCAATGCTGCTAATGCGCGATGTTGTAACGATTTCACCGACCCTTCTGTCTTATCTAACAACGCGGCAACATCCCGGTTAGATCGATCTTCAATAAATTTACCCACAATCACCTGTCGTTGCACTTCGGTCAAGTGATCCATCGCCGAACGCAGACATTCGTTTCTAAGCCGGCTGTCTACTTCATTTTCGGGCTGGCATTTTTCGGTGGGCAGATGCACATCCATTGGCATAATGATCGCCTGCTTATTTTTGCGATGATGATCGGTAATCATATTGCGGGCAATCGTGTACAACCATGCAAGAAACGGCCGTCCACGCGATTTGAATGTTTTGATTTTTTCCACCATACGGACAAAAACCTGAGAGGTCAACTCTTCGGCCGTTTGATTATTGTCCACACGATAATAAATATAGGTATAAATAGCTTGATAATGCTGATTGTACAGCGCGGCAAACGCGGCGCGATCCCCCGCCTGTGCGCGTTTAATCAACATCTCTTCATTACGAGCTTCGATTTGTTTTACCTCGATGATATTTGTATTCATTACAGTTATGCTTTTCATTGGAATGCTTAACGAAGCAGCCGCCAAAAAGATACGGGTGGTGAAAAATAGCGTATTGAGCTAGTACACACTGGCGGAAGTTCTCCAGCAATTATCGTAGGTCAATTTTACAAAATTGCACTACAGAAAACCCTGAAGAACTTGGGCCAGGCAATACTAGGGCTAGAGGGGACGATGCTCGATCTGTTCACAAAAAAAATCTGGATATAGTTCAAATTAGGATGAATCATCTTTACAGTTGTTGCGCGATTAGGCGACCATAAAGGGGTGCCCCTACAGGAGTAAATTGTAGGGGCGCAGCCTTGTGCCCGCCCTCAACATGTAAAGATCATCTTGCGTAAAATGAACGTAACTTCTCAAAAAGTTGGGGGCATGAGTACAGCTAATTAGGAAAGGAACGAATTTACTCGACTGACGTAATTTGTTCCTTTCTTAATTGGTTATAATCACCCCGAAATATTAAGAAGATATAAATGAACCATCCCGAAAATCTGCGTCCCCTTCTCTATAAATAACGAAAGCGACATTGTATCATGCTTTTGGATAGGGCAATTGCAACCTCGCCTTAATTCGTGATCGTGATCGTTTTGTATTTTCTCAGTATTCTGGGGAGAGTTGACAAATTTTCCTAATGATACTCGTGTAAAATAAAGTGCTGATGAAATTTGTCAAGCCTTGTCCACAATTTATTGAGAAGATACATTATTTCTATGTTAGACGACATTTTCACATTAGAAGAACAAAGTTATTCCGATTTCGATGCCGAATGGGACACATTCGTCGCCGCGCATCCCAATGGGAGTATTTTGCAGACGACCAATTGGGCGCGATTAAAAGGACGGTTTAATTGGCAATCCCGCCGCGTTTGGCTGCGAAAAGAGGGCCGATTAGTCGCTGGCGCACAAATTTTGGTCAAGTCAGCCATGATGGGCATCGCCAGAATTGGGTATATTCCACACGGCCCATTAGTTGATTGGGATGATGAGGAGCAACTCACTGTGCTGTTCAATCATATCCACAAAGCGGCACATGAATTGCGGACGGGACTGGTCAAGATTGAACCGCTTGTGTGGCGAAAGGATATGCCGTCAGCCGCATGGCACGCCCTTTGTGAACGGCATAAACTGCGCCCCGATGTCGATCATATCCAGCCGCCGCGCACTGTTTTAGTGGATTTACGGCCGTCAGCCAACGAAATGCTGGCCAAAATGAAAGCTAAAACCCGCTACAATATCCGTCTTGCCGAGCGCAAAGGGGTGATCGTCCGTCAAGGAGGCAGCGACGCTGACTTCGGCATATTCGCCCGCCTGATGCAAGCGACCGCCAAACGGGACGGATTCGCCGTTCACGATCCCATCTATTACCGCACTGCCCATGAATTTTTCGCCCCACGCGGAGAGATGGCTCTCTTTATTGCTGAATATGAGGAACGGCCGTTAGCCGCGATCATCGTTTCGGCCGTCGGCGACAAAGCCGCCTATTTATACGGCGCGTCCAGCAACGAAGAGCGCAAACGTATGCCCACCTACGCCCTGCAATGGGCGGGAATGGCATGGGCAAAAGAGCGCGGCTGCGTCAGCTACGACCTCTGGGGCGTGCCAGACAAAGAGGTGGAAACGCTGGAAGCGGGCTTTATGGAGCGGCACGACGGCTTATGGAGCGTATATCGCAACAAGCGCGGCTACGGCGGCACAGTGCAGCGCACCGTCGGCGCGGCCGACCGCGTGTATAACAAACGGCTCTACGCCCTCTACCAATGGAAACGGGGGCGACGATGAAGCCACATCCATTACAAAGTGACGTATGGGGGGCGTTTAAGTCACGCTGGGGATGGGAACCAGTTGCAAGCGGCGATCTGCCAGTTGCAAGTGAGCCATTGATTCTTAAGCGGAAGCTACCTTATTCGCCGTTTTCGATTTTGTATGTGCCGAAAGGGCCTGTTTTTGCGTATGAGAACGGGGCGTTGCGGCGGGAGATATTGGGCGAGTTAGAACGGATCGCCCGTGCGGAAAATGCGATCCTGATCAAGATCGATCCAGAGGCGGCGGCGGGATGGGGTGTCGATCCTGTCAAAGAATCGGCAGTGGGAGCGGCGTTTACGGCCGATTTGGAGGCACGCGGCTGGCAATACTCCAATGAGCAAATCCAGTTCAAAAACACGGTGGAGATGGATTTGACGCTCTCGGAAGATGATCTACTGGCGGCAATGAAGGCGAAGACACGCTATAACATTCGGCTGGCAAAGCGAAAAGGGATTGTTGTGTGCGACGGCCGTCCTGACGAGTTCCCCTTGATGGGTGAGATGTATCGGGCAACGGCCGTGCGTGATAATTTTGGCATACGGCCGTCGGCGTACTATCTCGACGCATGGTCATCCTTTTATGAGGCGGGGATGGGGCATCTGCTCATCGCTAAACATGAGGACGAACCAATTGCGGCCGTTTTTTTGGTACAAAACGGAGAGCGTTCCATCTACATGTACGGCGCATCCACCCACAAAGAGCGCAATCGAATGCCCAACTATCTCTTGCAATGGGAGGCGATTCGCTGGAGCAAAGCGCAGGGATGCACCGTTTACGACTTTTGGGGTGCGCCGACAGAATTTGTAGAAAGTGACCAATTATGGGGCGTATGGCGTTTCAAAAAAGGGTTTCAAGCACGTGTCGTGCGCCATATCGGCGCATGGGATTACGCCCCGCGCCCCTTTTTATACAAACTATACGCCCATCTGCTGCCCAAATATATCAATATTCTGAGGAGACTTGACAAATTTTCTTAATAATACTCGTATAAAATAGAGTACTGATGAAATTTGTCAAGTCTTGTCCACGATTTGTTGAGAAGGTACGCGGCGGGGATAATTTCAATATCATACATGGATTACACAAATGAACACTATTTTTGACATGGTTCATTTTACGCAAGATGATCTTTACACGTTGAGGGCGGGCACAAGGCCGCGCCCCTACAATTTACTCCTGTAGGGGCGACTCTTGTGGTCACCCCTTCATGGTCGCCCAATCAGGCAACAACTGTAAAGATAATTTGCCCTAATTTGAATCATGTCCTATTTTTTAACTTTTCAATCTGTGTTTATCTGTACAATCCGTGTACAACTATATATATGAATTACATTGCCGATTTACATAATCATACAACCGCCTCAGACGGCGAATATACGCCGACGGAGTTGGTGCAAAAAGGGCAGGCATTAGGTTTGCGGGCGATTGGGGTGACCGATCACGACACACTTGACGGGCTGGATGAGGCGTTGGCGGCTGGGGAGCGGCTGGGCATTCAGGTGTTGACTGGGGTGGAGGTGTCGCTGCGGTTTAGACGGCCGTTTTTCACCGGCACGCTCCATTATCTGCTCTACATCCCCCGCGATATATTGCAGGATGAGGAATTTAGGGAGATGGCAACAGCCATCTTTCAGCAAGGGCGCGGGCATGAACTGGTGCAAGCGCGGGTGGATAAGATCAATGCTTTATTTGGTGATGGTTTACAACGGCCGTTGACCAGTGCCGAAATCGAAACCCTTGCCCCCAATATCACCCGCCGCCATTTTGCCCTCGCTCTCAAAAATGGGCATGGGCTAAAGCATGAACAGATCAATCGGCTCATCGGCAACGACAGCCCCGCTTATCTGCCGTCGGGCGTTGATCCATCCACATTGACCCCGCTCTTGCACCGCTATCCGCGCCTGCTGCGTATTCTTGCCCATCCTGCCGCCGGCTCATTTCCGGGCAAAAGTTTGTACAACGAGGTATTACCCCCCATCTCCATCGTGGAAAAATTGATGCCCAACTTTTTGGATGATACGCTGCTGGGGCTGGACGGGCTGGAAGTCCATTACCCCGGCCACGCGCCCGAACACCGGCTGTTGATGGCTGAGTGGGCGCAAAAATACGGCTTGCTGATCAGCGGCGGATCGGATTGTCACGATGAGGTGGAACGGCCGTTGGGCGTGGCTGGCATTTCGCAAGAAGAGTTAAACGCGATCATGAAAGAGATAGAGAGTTGAGATAGAGAGTTGAGGTGAATTTTATGCAGCATATGGAAAGTGAATTTACGGGATATGGCGATTTGCAACTGTATTATCAACAATGGCGGCCAGAAGGTGCGCCAAAGGCGGCGTTGATCATCGTGCATGGATTGGGCGAACATAGCGGGCGGTATATGAATTTGGTCAACAAAATCGTGCCAGACGGGGTGACGGTGTACGCTTTTGACCATCGTGGACACGGCCGTTCTGCTCAGAAAATGGTCGCCCATGTCAATAAATGGAACGAATATCGCCAAGATGTACACGCTTTTGTGCAGATGGTCGCCGGAAAAGAGGCCGACAGCCCGCTTTTCCTGATGGGACACAGCATGGGCGGCCTCATCGTCGCCAATTATCTGTTACGCCATACGGATAAAGTGCGTGGAGCGATCATCTCTGCGCCGCCATTGGGCGAAATTGATGTATCACCCGTTTTACGCGGTGTTGGCAAAATCATGTCCACGCTCAAACCCGATTTTGCCATAGACAGCGGGTTGGATGTGACTGGGATTTCACGCGATACGGCCGTTGTCACCGCCTATGAAAACGATCCATTAGTACACGGCAAAGTTTCGGCGCGATGGAGTACCGAATTTTTCAAAGCTATCGAATGGACACGCGCCCATGCCGCCGATTTCACGCTGCCCGTCTTGATGATTCACGGCGAAGCAGATTCGCTCGTTCCCATCGCGGGCAGTCGCGCCTTTTTTGCCCAAATAGCACAAGAAGACAAAACGTATGTCGCCTATCCAGACGGCTATCACGAGAGCTTAAACGATTTGCACCACGCACAGGCCGCGGCTGATATTAGCAGCTGGATTGAAGCTAGAGTATAAAAATTTGGACACTGATTACGCTGATTTCACTGATTTTTATTTCGATTCTTGGCATGGTTCAACGCCGCGCCCTACAGCGCACAATCACGAGAATTGCCGCAGAACCTTTATCTGTATCTTCTCAGAGACTTGACAAATTTTTCCTAATGATACTCGTGTAAAATAAAGTGCTGATGAAATTTGTCAAGTCTTGTCCACGATTTATTGAGAAGATACGTTGCAATCGCTATCCGTATGACCGACAGATAATAAAGAGGAAATTTATTTTCTCCATCACCCTTAAGCGATAAAATATGAAGATGGGACATGGTTCATTTTACACAAGATGATCTTTACAGGTTGAGGGTGGGCACAAAAGGCCGCGCCCCCACAATTTACTCGCAGGGGCGACCCTTGTGGTCGTCCAATCATGCAACAGTTGTAAAGACGATTTACCCTAATTTGAGCCATATCGAAGATGACATTGCCATCTTTTAAAAATAAAAGGTAAGAGGTATTTTATGATCCCTTCCACAGATGAGTTGCTTGAATTTGCATTAGACGCAGTTTGGCAGGCGGGACGGCTGACATTGGGCTACTTCCAAACGGCCGTTTCCGTCACAAAAAAGAAAGATAACACCCCTGTCACCATCGCCGACAGAGAGGCCGAGGCGTTGTTGCGCCGCTTGATCAGCACGCGGTACCCATCGCACGGCATTATGGGCGAGGAGCAAGGGATACGCTCCACCAAGCCTGATGCCCGTTACCAATGGGTGATCGATCCGATTGACGGCACAAAATCATTCGTCGCCGGCGTGCCTATTTACGCCACATTATTGGCCTTGCTGGACGGAGACAAGGCGATTTTAGGCATTATCCATCTGCCCGCATTGAACGACACCATTTACGCCACGCAGGGAGGCGGCTGTTATTGGAACGGCCGTCGTGCCCATGTTTCCGATACCGCCCGCTTAAAAGATGCCGTCGTCCTTTCTAGCAGCATCAATTACGGCCGTTTCTCTCTAAAAAAACGTGCCGCATGGAAACGCATCCTCAACGCTACCTACATTCAACGCACATGGGGAGACGCATACGGGTACGCCCTCGTCGCCACTGGCCGCGCCGACATCATGCTCGACCCCGAAATGGATTTCTGGGACACCGCCCCCTTACAAGTGATTATGGAAGAGGCCGGCGGCACGCTGACCGATTGGAACGGCTCCGCCACCATCCACGAACCTGATGCCATCGGCACAAACGGCGCACTGCTAGACGCGGTGATCAAACTAATTAATAATGAATAATGAACAATTAATTGTTAATTGTTCATTATTCATTATTCCTCATGCTCTTTCCCTCAACCATCCTCAACAAAAGATACCGCATTGTTGCTTTACTGGGACATGGCGCGTATGGGGCAGTCTATCGCGCATGGGATGAGCGGGCGGCGGCGGATGTTGTCGTCAAAACGTATGGTGACCCATCGGCCGAGATGGGGAAACTATTCCGCGAAGAAACGCGGCGGTTGATGGAGATGAGCCACCCGCAGATCCCCGCCATTCTCGATCATTTTTCGATGGCTGATGGGCAGTACCTAATCAGCAACTACATACACGGAGAAAGCGCGGCGGGATTGATGGGGCAATACGGCCGTTTACCCTCCACCCTCATCACTGAATGGGTATCCCAAATCTGCCAGCCGCTCACCTATTTACACGAGAACGGGACTGCACACGCCAATATCAAACCCGCTAATATCCGCATCACCCCCGACGGGACAATTTATCTCGTTGATACAGGATTGCCCGGCTTAGGCTTTCGTGCTGACGAAAGCAGCTACAGCGCATCAGAGCCGCCATCGCCCGCAAGCGATATATACAGCTTGGGCGCGACATTGTATAGCTTATTGACGAGCAGCACGCCGCCAACTCCCCTGCGGCGCAAAAGCGGAGCCGAAGAGCTTTTGCCGCCGCGCGACGTTGACCCCGATATCGAACCGTATCTATCAGTAGCCGCTATGCGGGCGATGTCGCTCAAGCCAGAGGTGCGCTTTGGGTCGGCGGCACAATTTGCGAGCGGCATTAAGGAACGGGGGATGAGCGGCAAAACGCAAATGAAACCGTCCGTTATCCAGACGAGTGTGCCAAAACCCCGACGGCCGTCCTCCCCGCATCGTAAAATAGAAAAACGAACAGTTTTGGGGTTAGCCGCCGTCTTTATGCTGCTAATCAGCATCACCATCGCCGCTCTCTACCTGAATTTTGACCGCACAGACAAAGTTGCCGACATGCAGGCGACAGTCACCTTAGAATCGGCTGTCGTTGCCGCGCTGACCGCCATCGCCCCCTCGCCCACGCCACTGCCCATCCCCACCGCCATCCCCAGCCCAACCCCCAAAC
>WFSA01000119.1 GCA_015486215.1 Anaerolineae bacterium
TACTAGTACACGCTGGCGGAAGTCTTTGTATCTTATTTGTTGCGGGAATCAGAATTCCCGCAACTCCCATCAGATAGGTATCGGGAATTCCGATTCCCGATACAGGCGGCGTATATCATCTAAGAACTTAGGCCAAGTTATACTAGTACACACTAGCGGCAGTTCTCTAGCAATTATTGTAGGTCAAATTTGCAAAATTACACTACAGAAAACCCCGAAGAACTTCCGTCAAGCTATACTAGACGGTTTTAGTAGTAAATCGCAAAGGTG
This sequence comes from Anaerolineae bacterium, assembly GCA_015486215.1. Classification (GTDB taxonomy): domain Bacteria; phylum Chloroflexota; class Anaerolineae; order Promineifilales; family Promineifilaceae; genus S016-13. The sequence continues at coordinate 271 of WFSA01000119.1, forward strand.
GTCATGTTCTGTTACAATCTCCCGCCCGTGTAGGTGGAAAAACGGATATGGGCGAGAGATTACGGTGTTTGTTTTCATACATTCAATACAGTAAAAAGCGGTTAGACCTCTTCAGCATTATCGGAACATTAGGTTAGGCAGATTTTTAGTTTTAATCCGTAAAAATCGTAACTATTCAAGTGTACTATCAAGAGTGGTTCAACTTTTCTTTGAATAAGGTGACAGGCACTTACCAAGGAACGAGGATTTATTTAACTACCAAAGTTGTTATTCCCCCATCTTCATGAGGGCAGGCTCCGCGAAGGCGGGGAAATGACAATTTGAAGTTCCGCAAGTTATTAAATTCTTGTTCCTAAGGGAAAACTCGTAAATAACTGTCACCTGAAAGTCCAAAGTTAAAAACGAACCTTCCCTAAGTGGTATCTTCTCAAAAAGTTGGGGGCATGAGTACAACAGATTGGGAAAAGAATAAATTTACTCGACTGACGTAATTTGTTCCTTCCTTAATCTGTTGTACTCTCCCCGAAATGTTGAGAAGGTACCCCAAGTGTCTGTCACCTTGTTCAAAGAAATGGAATTAATTTCCAGAAAGGGTGAATAGTTATAATAATTTTAGTATCCTGTACCTGGTTGGCATCACTTTTGCCCGCCAATTTAATACGAGAAATGCGTTGTCATGAATCATAAAATTTTAATTGTTGACGATCATCACGAAACGCTTGATATCATCGTTATGACGATACAGTCATACGGGTATGAGACGATTTTTACTCATTCCCCGTTGAAAGCGTTGAAAATGGCGACATCTGAGCGTCCTGATCTCGCATTGGTGGATATGAACATGCCCGAAATGAGTGGGTTGGAGGTTGTCCGACGATTGCGATCCGATCCGGCCGTTTCAGAGATTCCAATCATCATGTTTACCGCTGAAGATCACCCCGATCAAAAGAAGGCCGGATTTGCTGCTGGAGTGGATGATTATCTCATCAAACCTGTCCCGCCGGACGAAATGGTTGCCCGTATTGAAGAGATGCTGGAGGGATTGGAACCTCACGCGGCCTCAGAAAACAGGCGCACCGTTATCATGCAGCCGTCTCCTACTGATGAAGAGAATAAGGCAGAGCAAGGTATAATCGGGATAGTAGGTACGCGCGGCGGTGCTGGTGCGACGGTGTTGGCACTTAATTTGGCAACAATACTTGCTTCTAGTGGACGACCAACAACATTGATTGATATGGATATGCAACAGGGGCATGTCGCTTTATATTTGAACAAACGGCCGAAAAAATCTCTCAATAATTTGGTAGAGAACAAAAAATTGCAGGCGAGGGACATCATCGCGCAAGTTATATCTCCGAGCAAAAATTTACAACTGTTGTTAGCGCACTCAAATATAGATGGCACATTGCCTATGATGGATGAGGCGCAAGTCTCTCTTATTCTTGATACGCTTCACCAAGATCAATATCTTATTTGTGATATTGGACGCGGTGTAACGGCCGTTACCCAGCCCGTCATTGAACGTGCAGACCATATTATTCTCTGCTTACGCGCTGAACGTATCTCGCTCACCGTCGCCCGCCATTTGATACAATCATTAAAAGAGCAGATGTCTTCAAATGCGCGTCTGCATCTCTTTTTATTAGATAGAACAGGCGGTATTCCCAAACAAGCGGCCGAACGCTTCATCAAACAACCGATCACGGCCGTTATTCCCTACGAAAAGAATATGACAAATGCAGTCAATAAAGGGATGTCATTTGCCACCATGTACCCCAAAGCCCCTGCATCACAATTACTCCGTAAATTCGCTAAACGATTGGTTAAAGCGTTAGCGCGCAAATAAAAATAATAATTTTTAACCATGTTGATTCTTGATCAACATGGAGAAGGGCGGCAGCCAGATAGTAGATGAACCAGATTGATAGTGCCATCAACAAAACAATCAATATCTTACGCGAGGCAAAACATGTTGTCGTGCTGACAGGTGCCGGCATCAGCACACCCTCTGGCATCCCCGATTTTCGCTCTGCTGGCTCTGGTTTATGGGAGCATGATGATCCGATGGATGTGGTCAACATGCAAACATTTAAGCGGACACCGGCACGTTTTTTTAATTGGATACGGCCGTTGATCAAAACAATGTCCACCGCTCTTCCCAACCCCGCCCATATCAGCTTGGCACAGCTCGAAAAAGTTGGCATCGTCAAAGCGATCATCACCCAGAATATAGATAATCTACACCACGACGCGGACTCCCAAAATATCTACGAAGTGCATGGGCATATGCGCCAATCAACCTGCTTGCGTTGTTACGCCATTCACCCCGCCGAAATCAGCGAGGAAGCGGTCGTCGTTCGCAAAGAAGTTCCGCTCTGCCCCGATTGCGGCGGCGTGCTAAAACCGAATATCGTCATGTTTGGTGAAATGCTGCCCGTGCGCGTGCTGAATGGTGCCAGAAAAGAGGTGCAAAAATGTGATGTCATCATCGCCATCGGCTCCTCTCTGGAAGTGGCTCCCGTAGGTGATTTTCCTATGTTGGCAAAAAGAATGGGCGCGAAAGTGATCATCATCAATTTAGGCAAAACGTATATGGATCAGGTCGCCGATGTGCTGATTCGTGCCGATGTTGTCGATGTGCTGCCCCGATTGGCGGCCGCATTCCACCCTCTGTCTGAATAATTCTTCGACTTATGCCTTTTTCTGACATTCTTTTCGCCATTCGCTGGTGGGCAGTGTTGCTGATGATCAGCACGGCCGTTTTCCCCCTCTCCTTCACCCTCTTCCACCGCCTGCCCGATAAAGGGATCGCCTTTAGCAAGCCGCTTGGGCTGCTCATCATCAGCTACACCTTCTGGATTTTCGGCTCGCTTGGATTTGTCAACAACGATTTGGGCGGCGTGCTGGTCGGTGTCAGCGTACTACTTCCCCTCTCCTTTTGGGCATGGCGCAAAATGGGCGACGGGGTTATGCGGAGATGGATTAGAACGCATTGGAAACATCTACTGCTGACAGAACTTCTATTCGCCCTGCTCTTTTTCCTCTGGGTATGGGTGCGGGCGCAAAATCCATCCATTTCAGCCACAGAGAAGCCGATGGAGTTCGCTTTTCTCAATTCGATGGCACGCACAACCCAATTTCCGCCCAATGACCCGTGGCTGTCTGGTTTCGGCATCAGCTATTACTATTTTGGCTATTTAATGAGCGGCGTTTTGGGAAAATTAACGGCCGTTCCCACCCCTATCGCCTTCAACTTATCCCTCGCTTGGCTGGTCGCGGGCACGGGAGTCGCCGCATTTGGCCTTGTCTTTAATCTGCTGGCAGCATACGGACGACAAACGGCCGTCACCTTCGCCCTCATCGCCGCCTTCGCCATCCCGCTGGCTGGCAATATGGTGATGGGATTAGAATTAGCATACGCTGACAATATCGGCAGCGAGACCTTTTGGGAATGGCTCGATATCCGCGACTTCGACACTCCCGTCATCACCCAAGAAACCCCGCGCTATCAAACCAGCAGGTGGTGGTGGTGGCGATCTTCCCGCCCCATCCACGAACAACATTTAAACGGCCGTTACGAAGAAAGTGTTGAACCAATCGTCGAATTCCCCGCCTTCAGCTTCATCTTAGGCGACTTGCACCCCCATGTTTTAGCCCTTCCCTTCATTTTTCTCTCATTAGCGATGGCACAAACATGGTTTCTTGGGGGAACGGGGATCGGGACGCACGGATCAGACAGCCTATCCCGATCCCCGATCCCCGATCCCCGATCCCTCTTCTTCACCATCCTGATACTCGGTAGCCTCGCCTTCCTCAACACATGGGATCTACTACCCCATCTTTTCATTATGATGGGCGCGTTTGCGTTGGAGAGATGGCGAAACGGCCGTCTCTTTTTCACCCACACCATCCTTCTCGCCCTCACCCTCGTCGTCGGCATTTTTCTATTGTATTACCCCTTCTTTCTCGGCTTTAGCTCCCAAGCCGCCGCCCCGTACCTGTTGCCGATGTTGATGCGCCCCACCCGTCTGCCCCACTTCGCCGCTATTTTTGGCATGTCGCTGCTGCCCATCACCGTTTTGATGGGGGTGCTACTCGTTCGGCAGCAGTTTTCAGGATGGAAAACAGGAGTGGCAACGGCCGTCACTCTCCCCGTAATTTTATTCATCATCATGCTCTTCTTCGGCTGGATTATCGCTGTCAGCCCAGCTGGTGCGGGCGAGGTCACCAATATAGCGGCCGAAGTGGGCGTAACCTTACCGCCCCATCCCAGCACCCCGTCTCTCAGCTGGGGAGTGACAGCCGTTACCGCCCTTCTTCCCATCCTCCTCTCCGTCCGTCTCGCCATCCCCGCCGTCACCATTCTATTAGCCAGCTTGATCGCCACCGCCTATATCATCATCAATCACCAGCAATGGCGAGAGCGCGACGAAGAGAAGCCGCGTTCGGCATTACCCTTCGCCCTTTTGCTGATTATGACCGCCGCCTTGCTCACTTTGGGGACAGAATTCCTCTATTTGCGGGACAATTTTGGCGTGCGGATGAACACGATCTTTAAGTTTTACTATCAAGCGTGGGTGCTGTTCGGTGTCGGCGGCCTGTTTTCGCTTGGGTATTTATGGCAGCGCAGCCGCAAAATTGGCCTGCTCGCCATCACCGTTTACGCGGCCATGTTCGGACTGGCGATGGCGTACCCCGTTTACGCCGCCACCTCCCGCGCCGTTGAGTATCGCGGCGCACGCAATGCCGCCACGCGCCGCCCCGCCACTTTAGACGGCATGGCGTACCGCGCTTGGTATAACGCCGCCGAATATGATGCGATTTTGTGGATGCGCGACAATGTAGAAGGCGAGCCTGTCATTGTGGAAGCGACGGGCGGGGCCTACTCCGATTACGGCCGTTTTGCAGCCAATACCGGCTTGCCGACCTTGCTCGGCTGGGCGAATCACGAATACCAATGGCGGGGCGGCGGCACCCCCGAACCCGCTCGTCGCCAAGCGGACATCCGTGATATATACACCCATCCCGATTGGGGATTGACGACCACGCTTCTTGACCAATATAATGCCGCCTACATCATTGTCGGCGGGCTGGAACGGAGCGAATACGGAGCGGCGGCTGGCGAAAAGTTCGACGGCCGTCTCCAAACAGCGTTCCGCAACGATGACATAATCATCTACAGGTGGGCGAAATGAGTGATAAACAGCGACTAATAAACGATAAATGGCTGTTCATAGCCAGCCTGTTCGCCGCGTTGATTATGCGTCTGCCCGCGTTAGGGCAAATGCCGCTTTCGTTGACCGAATCGGCGGAGGCGTGGGCAGTTTGGCGATTTTGGCAGGCGGGCGATGGCGGCCTACTGCCGATGAGCAGCCCCGCTTACTTCACCTTTACGGCCGTTGTCACCCAACTATGTGGACATAATGATGCTGCCGCCCGTCTGATTCCCGCCCTCTTTGGCACGGCCGCCGCAATGATGCCGTGGCTGCTCCGCAAGCGATTAGGCACGATTGGCGCGTTTGCCGCCGCCGTGCTATTGGCTGTATCCCCTCTGCACGCCATCACCTCCCGCACCGCTGGCGGGGATGGGATCGCACTTTTTGCGTTGATGCTGCTACTGACGGCCGTTCTCAATTTTCACGACAATGCCGATCCCAAATGGCAGACGACAGCCGCTCTCAGCTTAGGTCTTGGCCTTGCCAGCAGCCCCCTTTTCTACAGCGGCTTTTTCGCCCTCTTGCTCGCCTTGCTGGTGCAGCGATGGGCTGATGAAAATGATGAAGGGGATGAACGGCCGTCTCCCGATTGGCAGCAAGCCGGCCTCATCACCGCCGCCGCCTTTTTACTCAGCAGCAGCCTCTTTCTCGTCTATCCCGCAGGCTGGGGGCGGGTGTGCGACTGCTGGCCAATTGGTTCACCCATTTTCATCTGACTGCCGGCTTGACACCCTTTTTCCATCCTTTCGCCATTTTAGTACGGTATGAACCGTTCACCTCTTTGCTGATGGCTGGCGGGCTACTATGGGCAATGCGCGAAGAGCGGGAAACTGCCCTCTTTCTTGTTTACTGGATGGCCGCCGCCATTTTTTTACTGCTCGTTCAACAAGGAAACGCCGATAATGCCGTCCTTCTCACCTTGCCCGGCTTCTTGCTCATCGGCTTACAGGCAAATCGCGTCTTGACGCTGCCGATGAAAAAAAAGGAAGGCAAGCCTTTATCGGCTATTCAAGATCAAGCGGTTTCGGCAGTGATATTTTTAGCGTTTGGGGCGGTTGTTTTGGGCAATACCGCCGTTTACGCACGGCAAGGCATACTCAACAGCGAGAATTTTATAGCGATGTGGCTCGCGTTATTGCTCGCGATTACGGGCATGATGCTGGCCTATTTTTTATTAATGTGGGAGGGAGCGACAGTTGCGCGGGGCGCGATAATCGCCATTTTGACGGTGACTTTTTTCCAACAATGGGGAACGGCGTGGCAATTATCCCATTACTCGGCCAATGATCCGCAAGAGCAATGGGTGACGGTAGGAACGGATGACGGGGTGCGGGTGATGACGGCCGTTATCCACGATCTCTCCGACGGATTTGCCAAATCACATAATGGTATTTCCATCGCCAACGGGGTCAATTCCCCCATTTTGCGCTGGTATCTGCGCGATTTTGACAACGTGACACACAGTCACACCATCCGGTATGAACCGACAGCCTCTTTATTGATCAGCGAGGTGGACGACGGCCGTTTTACCGCCGCCTACACCGGCGCAGACTTTGCTCTGCTCCGCCGCTCGGCTCTCTTCCCCCCGCGAATGACCTTGCCCGAAACCTTACGCTGGATGCTATTCCACGACCATCCCTACCCCCAGCCCGCCGCCGAAAAAATAATTTTATGGTGGAAAATAGAATAACGAATTTGCCAATCGTCACTCAACGGCACGACTCCCGTTGACCATTGACTATTGACCATTAACAATTGACAATTCCTATGATCGAAACAGTCCCTTCCTCCTCTTCTCCCATACAAAAGGCACAAGCCGCCCTTTATCAGCTTGATTGGGAAAAAATAACGTACATCCTCTTCATCATCGCGGCAATAATCAGCCGCTTCTACGCGCTGGGCAGCCGCGTGATGAGCCACGATGAGAGTTTGCATACCCAATTTTCATACCAATTTTTTAATGGGGACGGGTTCTCGCATACGCCGTTGATGCACGGGCCGTTTTTGTTCCATATCACGGCCGTTTCCTACTGGATTTTTGGCGCGTCCGATACCGCCGCCCGCATTCCCAACGCCCTTTTCGGCGTGATTTTAGTCGCCATCCCCTACCTTTTACGCGACTGGCTGGGCAAAAGGGGCGCACTATTCACCAGCTTCATCTTCCTCATCTCCCCCTACGTCACCTATTACTCCCGCTACATTCGGCACGATGGGTACATCATCGTCTGGGCGATGATCGTCTTTATCGCCATCACGTATTACACCCGCGAACAGAAGGATACATATCTATATTGGTTCGCTGGTGCTTTGGCGATGATGTTCGCCACCAAAGAGGTCGCCTTCATTTATGTCGCCATTTTTGGGCTGATTGTCGGCACGCGTTTATTGGCAAAGATTGGAACGGCCGTGTGGCTTCGATCCATCTTTCCCAAACTCAGTACCCCGCTTTTACTCACGATAGCGGGATTATTACTGCTTTTTGGGGCACTGCTGGGACAAAAATTGCTCGAAAAAGCGGCAGCAGAGGCAGAAACGGCCGCTTTAGTCAGCAGCACAACCGCCGAAATCAGTGCCGACGCGGCTCCCGTCACCCCCGCAGAAGGGGAGATGAGCCGCGCAGAAGTGCGGCTGCGCTGGCTGCAAATCAGCGGCTTACTCCTCTCTGCCGCCGGGCTGTTTCTCGTCATCCGTGCCATGCGCCCGCATATAGATGCGTTCCCCGAATTTGACATTGTAATGCTGTTTACCACCCTCGTTTTGCCGATGATGTCACCTGTCTTCGTCACCATGCGCGGCTGGAGTCCGACTGATTACAGCCTCAACACCTGCACTTTGCAAGGGCAGGAGACGATGGGGATATGGCAAATTATTATAGGCAAATTTGGAAGCGGCGACTGTTGGTCAATGTTGTTCACCTCTGGTTCTGTTCGGACGGGCGCGTTTTTGGCTGGATTACTGTTTGTCAGTGTCCTGCTCGGTTTATGGTGGAATAAGCGACGCTGGGTCGCGGTCGCTGTCATTTTCCACTCCCTCTTTTTCATTTTCTACACCTCCGTTTTTACCAATGCGGGCGGCTGGACGAGCGGTATGGTCGGCTCGTTGGGATATTGGATGGAGCAGCAGGCGGTCGAGCGCGGCAGTCAGCCGTGGTATTACTACTTTTTTGTGATGCCGTTTTATGAGTATCTCGTCGTCATTTTTTCGCTATTGGCGGTACGGATGTGGGCAAAAAAGAATAAAATCGCGGAGATTTTGGGATATTGGATGACGGTGCTGTTGACGGCCGTTCTTGCCTACAGCCTTGCCAATTGGAAATTCAATCAGCCGGGAATGGAGGGGCTGCCCGCGATGGAAAGCCGTGTGCCGGGATTGATGATCGGCGGGATTATCCTTCTCATCGGCGTTTTATATTGGTACTTGCAGCGTCTTAACGTTCTGCGGAAGCGGTATAGAGTCAAACATCTGTCCGCTCTTCTCCATATTGGGATGCTGTACGACTTCTTCCCCGCGCTCTTGCTTTGGACGGTAATGACATGGGCGGCGTACACCTACGCCGGCGAAAAAATGCCATGGTTGAGCTTCCACTTCGTCATCCCGATGGGAATGATGGCTGGGATGTATTTCCAAGAGCAGCTGCGCCATATCGCTGCCACAGATTTATTAGAAAAGCCCGCGTTGACGCTGATTGGGGTGATGATTTTGAAGGTGACGGCCGTTTTTCTCGCTCTTTCCCCCCTTTTTTTGGGCAAAGTCAATATGGATAGGCAGACAGCCTCTCATCTTAATGATGCCGGCCGCTTTTTTGGCACCGTATTCATCACCGCGATGATGATTTATATCTGGACGCGCGTGCGTGGACGGGCGAACCCAGCTGTCCGCCGCCCCATCGTGTTACTCACCATTTTTGGACTGCTCTCCCTTTTGACGATACGCACCAGCTACATGGCCGCCTTCACCAATGCCGATTATGCCAGCGAATTTATCGGCTACGCGCATGGCGCACCAGACACCAAACGGGTGGTGATGGAGCAGGTGGAGGAGCTGTCTATGCGGCTGTACGGTGACAAATCGATCAAAGTCGCTTTTGATAATGATTCATCATGGCCGTTTACATGGTATCTGCGCGATTATCCCAACCGTGTCTACTTTGGCGAGACACCGAGCAACAGCATCCAAGAGTCCCCGATCCTCATTGTGGGCAATAATAATTGGGACAATGTTGAGCCGTTTTTGGGTGATGCGTATCAAGAAAGTACTCATACCTTCCTCTGGTGGCCGATGGAAAAGTATCGTGACTTCGGTTGGAACGCTATTTTGGGTAATCCAAATATGCCAAAAGAGGAACGGCGCGGGCTGGGAAAGGCGGAGGTGCGGCAAGCGTTATGGGACATTTTCTTTTATCGTGATTATACAAAATATGGCGAGGTGTTCGGCGGCACATATAGTGCCAGCGAGTGGCCGCTGCGCCATGAGCTAAAGCTCTATATTCGTAAAGATATGTTGGCGACCTTATGGGATTATGGCGACAATGTGACGGCCGTTACCCTGCCTGTCGATCCGTATGCGGAAGGGGAGTTGACTCCGCGCTTGGTGATGAGCCTCAATGAGGCGGGCATCGCGGGGACGGCGGACGGGATGTTGACGATGCCGCGCAATGTGACGGTGGGGATGGACGGCCGTATCTACGTCGCCGACTCTGGCAATCATCGCATCCAAGTTTTTGATGAGGAAGGGGAATTCCTGCACGCCTTTGGTGAGGCGGGCAGCGATATTGGGCAATTTAATGAGCCGTGGAGTGTGTCCGTTGATGAGGAATTCGTCTACGTCGCTGATACATGGAATCACCGTATTCAAAAGTTCACACTGGATGGGGAGTTTGTGGCGATACTCGGTGTGGCTGGCGCGGCTGAACCTGATAATACTGATGGAAGTCTCGGTCTCTTTTTTGGGCCGCGTGATATTGAATTACTACCCAATAATCAGTTGCTTGTCACTGATACGGGTAATCATCGGCTGCAAATTATCAGCCGTGACGGCGAGCCGATCACCCAGCTTGGCAGCTTGGGGGTGCAGTTGGGGCAGTTTAATGAGCCTGTCGGCTTGGCCTCTTCGCCTGTGGATGGGTCGATCTTTGTGGCTGATACGTGGAACGGCCGTATTCAACAGTTCACCCCCGACCTTTTCGCTCTCAATGAGTGGAAAGTGGATGCGTGGGACAGCCAGACGATTGATAATAAGCCGTACACGGCCGTTGACTCGGCGGGCAATGTGTACGTCACTGATCCCGAAGGGTATCGGATATTGATTTTTAGTTCAGATGGGGAGTATATCGGCCGTTTTGGACATTTCGACACGGGAACGGGCGGCTTCGGCTTGCCCAATGGCATCGCCATTGACGCGGATGATAATGTGTACGTTACGGATGCGCTGAATAATCGGGTGTTGATGTTTACGGCCGTTTTTCAGGCTGTGACGGAATAAGGAACATTTCATCTTTACAGTTGTTGCGGGATTGGGCGATCATAAAGGTCGCCCCTGAATAAATTGTAGGGGCGTGGTCTTGTACCCGCCCATAAAGTGTAAAGATCATTTTTTGTGAAATAAACTACGCCTGCAAATATCAGCTCTATATCACTCTTCCTCATCACCATTGCCAAACTCTTTCAACTCTTCGGCCAAGTAGAGCAGCCTTTTTTGTACTGCATAATGCACTGTTCCCGCAGGGTAACTGCCATCATCCTGCCGCACACCAGCGGGGATGCCTGTCAATAGCTCGATCCCCTCATCAATCGTGCTGGCCGCATAAATGTGGAACTTATTGTCAGAAACGGCCGTTACCACCTCATCTGCCAACATCAAATTAGAAACATTAGCCGCCGGAATCATCACCCCTTGCTCACCTGTCAATCCCCGTGCATTGCAGATATTAAAAAACCCTTCGATTTTTTCATTTGCGCCGCCGATTGGTTGAATCTGACCCCGTTGATTGACCGAGCCAGTGACGGCAATTCCCTGTTTGATCGGCAGGTTGGATAAGCTGGACAGCAGCGCGTAAATTTCAGTAGAAGAGGCACTGTCCCCATCAATACCGCCGTAACTCTGCTCAAAAGTCATGCTGGCACTGAGTGATAACGGCTGCTTCTGGGCGTACATGCCGCCCAAATACCCTTTCAATGTCAAAAACCCTTTGCCATGAATGGGGCCGGACATTTCCGTCTCTTGTTCAATGTGAATGACACCCGCTTCCCCCATAAAGGTGCGAACAGTGATACGGCCGGGCATTCCAAACGCATATTCGCCCGTATCCATCACCGATAACCCGTTCGCCTGCCCGACGACTGCGCCATCGGTGGCGATGAAGATGCTACCATCCAAAATCTGCTCCAGAATATCTTCTTCCAGCCGATTGGCACGATATTTATATTCGGTGAGTGCTTTTTTGACATCAACGGCCGTCACCAATTCCTGTCCATTCCGTCCGGCCCAATAACTCGCCTCGCGCACCGTGTCGGCAATTGCGCCAAAGCGGGTGCTGAGTTTGTCTTGATGGGAGGCTAGACGAGAACCGTATTCGATGAGCTGCCCAACGGCCGTTTTGTCAAAATGGAATAACCCTTCCTCATCGCAACGCGTGGCAATAAATTGGGCATACGACATTTCCGACGCATCATCACGCGCCATCCGCGCCCCAAAATCAGAGCGTACTTTGAAGAGACCGTTGAACTCATCATCATTTTCGTACAGCGCGTAATAAAGAGCGGGGCTGCCCATCAATACGATTTTTACAGTCAAGGGAATCGGTTCAGGATCAAGCGACTTTGCTAATACCTGCGTATTGCTATTCATCATCGCCATTGGCTGCACGTGGATTTTTCCCGTTTTTAACGCCCGTTTCAACGCTTCCCATGCGAACTCATCTTTCAACACATCCCGCGCATTCAAAATCAGATAGCCGCCGTTGGCCCGATGCAGACTGCCGCTTTTGATATTGCTGAAACTGGTCGCCACCACGCCGCCGCGCATCTCATATTCCAATCGCCCAATTAGGCGATGGTATGTTGGATTTTGTTCAATAATGACGGGCGCACCCTCCACAGCCCCATTATCCACAAGCAGATTGACCTCATACCGTTGCTGGTCTGGGGCTGTTTTCTCCGCTCCTTCTTCTTTGCTTTCGTTAGGGGCAAAATCGTCAAGATGGGCTGAAATATCATTATGCACTTCATCTAAATAGAGTAAAATCTCGCGCTGGTCAGCATATGTCTCTGATAATGCCATAAAATAGGGACGCATCACCAATTGGGACACCTCCTCATCAATTTTGCTCACTTTTTCATTCGCTTCGTGCCCAAGCTCTTGCACATGCGTGATCGTTTCTTCTAATTGGCGGGTGATCGTTTGCCGTTCCACCTCTTGTTTTTGTCGCGTTTCCAGCGGCTGCGCCTGCCATTCTTCTTGGGTGATGGGACGGCCGTTTACCAATGGTATGACATCGAACCCGGCTGTCGTGCTGAGAATGCGGAAACCTTGCTCCTCAGCTTTATGCTGCACCTCTTGCATCAGCAACGTACGCGCCTTCTCATACTCTTTGCTGACCGTCTCAATTGCTTGCGTATACGCCTCTGAGTCAAACTGGCGCGGCAATTCGGCACGCAATGCGGCGTGTAACGCTTTTATCTCTTTGCAAAAAACAGCTCCATCACCAGCGGGCAGTTCAATTGCGCGGGGGCGATGGGGGGTGCTGAAATTGTGGACATACACCCAATCACATGGTTCTGGCCTATACTGGGTGCGATCATGCAAAAAACGCTCAATGGCGGTGGTGCGCCCCGTCCCCATCTGCCCCAGCACGAAGATATTGAAGCCTTCACTTTGTATATCTATGCCAAATTCTATCGCGCGAATGCCGCGATTTTGGCCGATAATATCTGCGCTGACGGGAATGTCGGCGGTGTTGTCAAAATCAAATTGGTCGTGCCGGCAAACGCGGCGTAATTGAGAAACGGAAAGAGGTACTACGGTCATTGTTACTCCATTATCGGAATTGGGTGGTTGAATGTAAAAAAATAGGACGCGGATTTTCAGGATTATCAGGATGAACGCGGATTTCTTAGGTGACAGGCACTTGCTAAGTGCTTGTCACCTGAAAGTCTAAGACGTTCTTACCACCATGTTTTGAAAAATAATGTCTCCGTGCCGATCACTTTACCGGTGGGCGAGAAGACGGAGATGATGATTTTTACATCTTGTTCGGGGGGGATGCTGGATACGTCAAGGGTGGTTTCGATATTGCCTTGCTCGTCGGTAACGCCGAGTTCTGTCAGGCCAACGGCCGTTTCGCCATAACTCATCGCCGCTGTTACGCGCAGTTCGGGAATCGGCCGTTTATCATCGGTCAACACCGTCACATGCAATACCTGATCATCTCCTCCGTATAAAATGGGAGCCTCCACATAAGAAGATATATCCACATTGGTGACTGAGGCTGACGCGACTGGGCGGGCTAATAAAGTGGTGCGGTACACGTATTGGATCTCGGCCGTTTCAAAATACGCTTTTCCCAACGATGTGAGGACGACTTGCTGACCATCGGGTAGTTCGGGGCGTTTTTCCAGACGGCCGTTGACAAAATATTGTACCATCTGCCCATCCTCTTCAAGAACAGAAGTGATTGGCAATCCTAACAGCCGTTCGCCCTGATTTTCTTCATAAAACGTAAGAAAATCACCGCTCACCGTCTGTCCCGTTTCAGGAAAATCACGACTATTGCCGCTCTCCGTATCCTCAACGCGCACCGCTTTTTCTGCACCGACAACAGCCCATTCACCCAACGGCGAAACGACAGGGCTGCCCTCGCGCATCTCTAATTTTACCGTAGGAAAGTATTGTCCAAGCGGCGCATTATCAGAGTCGTGAAAAACCCATGAAATCGGTTGACCTAGCAGTTCTTCACCGCCAAGCTCCTCATAAAAGGTTTCAAATTCGGGGGCAACGGTAACGCGGGTGGGTGCTGGAGCAACCTCAGGCGGGGATGATGTAGGAGTACAAGCAGTAAGGGTGCTTAAAAGCAGCAATAATAATAACTGAATGGGAAAATATCTTGTGTTCATGGGGCTTTCCCCCCTCTCTATCTTAGTTACTCCATTTGGTACGACAAATATTATCCCTATTTTTAGTATGGATGTAATGAATTGTGAAAATAAACGGATGTTTTTATGCGATCACCGTGAATTACCAAAAAAAGCGTGGGGATCAATATAACTTTTTTTCTAGTATTTCATGTTCTTCTCGTAAACGCAAGTAGCTATCGTATCGTTGAGGAGAGATGATACCACTATCCACGCCTTCCAACACTTTGCAGCCCGGCTCATGCTTGTGAGTGCAGTCGCTAAAGCGGCATTGTGCCACCAACGGCTCAATTTCAACAAAGTACGCATCTAGTTCGTCAGGCTCTACATCGAACAGTGCCAACCCGCGAATGCCAGGCGTATCAGCGACATATCCGCCGCCATTCAGCGGGAACATTTCAGCGTAGCGCGTTGTGTGCATCCCTTTGCCCGTTGCTTGGCTGACAGCCAACGCCTGTAATCCTAATTCGGGCTGGATGGCGTTGAGTAAACTCGATTTGCCTACACCTGATGAACCTGTCAATGCTGAAATTTTGTCGTGCAGACAGTCGCGTAATTCATCCACTCCTTCGCCGCTTTCTGCGCTGGTGTAAATGACGCGATACCCTATCTCTTCATATAATTTGAACTGTTCGCGTGCCTCTTCGATGCTGGTGAGATCAATTTTGTTGGCGCAAATAACGGCTGTTACCTTATTCATCTCAGCTACCACCAAAAAGCGATCCAATTTGCGGAAACTGGGGGATGGGGTCGTCACTGAAAAGACAAATACAATCTGATCGGGATTGGCGACTAGCACCTGCTGCAAATCAGACGACAGACTGCGTGCGCTGGCAACCGTCCTTGCCCGTGCCAATACTGATTTGCGCGGGGCGATGGTTTCAATCGTGCCGCTGCCATCCGCATTTATAGAAATCGTCACCGTGTCGCCGATAGCGACCAATGTGCTGCCCCGCTTTTGCTTTCGCAATCGGCCGGGAATACGGGCGATAATTTGTGAAACGGCCGTTTGTACTGTAAAAAAACCGCTGATTGATTTGATGATGAGGCCGTCTACTTTAGGTTTATCCATTCATTCTCCACTCTCTCCCTTAAATATACCATAAAGACGGGGAATTTGTGCGGTGAGAACGGCCGTATCCGTAATCATCTCAAACAGTTGTCCCACGCCGCCGTATTCTAAAGAGATTACCCACGGAGAGGCCCAACGGCCGTTTTGCATCATCTCCGCCGCCCATTCCATATACGGCCAATCCGATTCGATGAGCGGCACATGGTCAATCCATTCGCCGCGCATCGCTTCCAATTCCTCATCATCATGCGGCGCGTACAGCCCCGCGTCAATGACCTTACGAATCCACGCCAAATGTGTGTCGCCAATCGTCTGAATGCCAGTGATATGCAATTCGCGCAAACGATGGACGGGCAGGCTGTTGATGTACCGCTTTGCATCCCAATCCATTTGATGCGCCGCCATCCGTGCGTGCGAAATGTCTAACAGCAGACCACATCCCGTCGCCTCCACTACGCCGTTGATAAATGCAGGCAGGGCGCATAGGTGCAGATGGTTATCCCGCCGTCCACCGGGGATATTTTCCACAATCACCTTGTCGGCTCCAAAGCGGCGCACGACTGCTTCTGTGTCACGGATAGTATTCTCCAGCACCCGTTCCATATCCGTTTGGGTGATGGAATCATACGCAATGTCGGGATACGCGCTCAACGACGCGCCCAAATGGAGGTTGATGTATGGCGTGTTCGTCTGCTTCTGCATCGCCTCCATCTGTGCCCAATCGGCCGTTTTGCCCGTCTCATGGTTGAACGCATCGCCGTGTCCATCGCCAACCAAAAGCGGAAAATGGAGATAGGCGTTATGCTCGGCCATTACTTCGGGAATGAGGCTCTCCCACGCAGGCATTTTATAATAATCAATTAGAATAACCCCATCCTGCCGCAGACGGGATGCTTTTTTGGAATAATTGACGGCAAATTGTGCTTTTTTCTTCATATATTTTTATGGTAACTTCTCAAAAGGTTGGGGGCAAGATTACAGCTAATTAGGAAAGGAACGAATTTACTCGACTGACGTAATTTGTTCCTTTCTTAAATTAGGTGTAATCACCCTGAAATATTGAGAAGATACTTTTTATGGGACACTGATTAGGCCATTTCTAAATTTAAATCATCCAAAACTTTGATTGTCATTCCCGCCCCCACCTTCGTGAGGGTAAACTCTTCTAGGCGGGAATCTATGATTTTTCAGACTGTGGATTCCTGCCTTCGCAGAGCCTGCCCTCATGAAGATGGGGGAATGACAGATGGAAGTTTCAGGTTTTATTTAATCCTCATTTCTAAGCTGGATAAACCAGAAAAGAATGATCCGCATATTTCGCAGATTAACGCAGATAAAAACAATCAATCTGCGCCGCTAATCTGCGAAATCTGCGGACAATTTCTTGTACATGGTGCAAGAATACCACTGATAAGGGACTAAGGAAGGAACAAATTGTGTCAGTCGGATAAATCTGTTCTTTTCCCAATCCGTTGTATTCATGCCCCCAACTTTTTGAGAAGATACGTTTTTTCTTTTATCAGTGTCCTTTTGTAACATCTCAATAAATTGGGGCAAAGACTTGACAGGTTTCATAAGAGTCTCGCGTTTTACACGAGAGTATTATAGAAAACCTGTCAAGTCTCCCCGAAATTTTGAGAA
>WFSA01000120.1 GCA_015486215.1 Anaerolineae bacterium
CGACAATCGTAACGCATAAACTCCCCTCAATTCGCATATTATGTCAATTGCAGGGTCGCTAAGAACAGTATAAATTCGGAATTTAACATTGCGATTTGGAGGTTGCAATCGCCCTATAATGGCTGAGTAGTTACCTTAGGCCATTTCTAAATTTAAATCGTAACTTCTCAAAAAGTTGGGGGCATGATTACAGCTAATTAGAAAAGGAACGAATCTACTCGACTGACGTAATTTGTTCCTTTCTTAATTAGCTGTAATCATGCCGAAATACTGAGAAAACTTGACAAATTTTCCTAATGATACTCGTGTAAAATAAAGCGCTGATGAAATTTGTCAAGTCTTGTCCACGATTTATTGAGAAGATACAGAAGATACTTTAAATCATCCAAAACTTTGATTGTCATTCCCGCCCCCATCCCCACCTTCGTGAGAATGGGGGAATGACAAACGTATAATTATCTTTCATAAATGGCCTTATCTAAACCCTGCCACACAATCATTATGACACCAAACAAGCGCACTCTCCTTACCATATTCCTTACTATTTTATTGGTCGTCAGTTCATTTGGCACAGGGTATCTCATCCGTGATCTGTTTGACCCTATGGCCGAGCAGGGGGAAGAGTTTGGCGTTTATTGGGAGATGCGTAAAATTATTGGGCGTGATTTTTTGGGCGATATGCCAAGCACGCAAGCGTTGGCGTATGCGGCTATTCGCGGCTCATTAGGGGAATTAGGTGATCCGTACACCGTCTTTATCGAGCCTGTCGTGCGTGACCATGAACGGGAATTTATCACGGGCAATTATGTCGGCGTGGGCGCACATTTATACCGTTCGGAGGAGAGCGGAGACATTATTCTGGAGCCAACGCCGAATAATCCAGCCGAGAAGGCGGGAATTTTATGGGGGGATATATTAACGGCCGTTGACGGCACAATCATCCCGCCCGACATGGATCTTACAGAGATTGTTGAGATGATCAAAGGAGAGAAAGGAACGGCCGTTGTCCTCACCGTCATCCATCCCGACGAGAGCAACCCTGCCGATATTGAAGTCATTCGTGACACCATTCTGATCCCCTCCGTCACATGGCGCATATTGGAAGAAGATGAAAAAATCGGGTACATTCAATTGACTCGCTTTAGTGGCGAAAGCGCGGATGAGATGGAAACGGCCGTTATTGAATTACAAGATGCAGGTGTTGAAAAAATCATCATAGATTTACGCAGTAACGGAGGCGGATTGGTTGATGCCGCCGTATCCATCGCTGACCATTTTATCGACGACGGCGTGCTTTTATACCGCCAAGATCGGAGCCAACATGAGCGCCAGTATAACGCTGACGACAAAACAATTGCCCCAGAGATACCACTCGCTATACTAGTAGACGGTAACACAGCCAGCGCGTCGGAAATTTTGGCTGGCGCGTTACAAGATCATGAGCGGGCGGTGCTGATCGGGACGGGTAAAACATTCGGCAAAGGCTCTGTCCAATTGGTATATGATTTGAGCGACGGCTCTTCCATCCATGTGACAGCGGCAAAATGGTTCACCCCCAATATGAACCCGATCAACAAGGTGGGGCTGGAACCTGACATTTTAGTCGAAGGGGTAGAAGATGAGGGGGAAAACGGCCGTGATGAGGTATTAGAACGGGCAATTGAGTATTTACGATAACGACGACAGTGGACGGGAGAAGGGAACAAACGCACACGCTGTTCATTTCTCCTATCCGCCGTTGTCTCATAGAGGAAAACAGGATGAATGAGAAGTCAAATGGGACAAAAACTGCATTAACGGCCGTTGCCGCCGCCACTGGTGCAGCATTGTGTATCTGCCTAGCCGCCGCTGCCTTTCTGGTCGGGCGCAATACAGCCGAAGCAGAGACGATCACGGAAATTGTGACCGAAACGATCACCGAAGTGGTCACCAGAACGGTGACAGAAGAAGTTGAAGTGACGCGAGAAGTATCTGTTCCTGCGACAGGAGATGGGGGAGAAACGGCCGTTTCTCCCCACACAAACAGCAGCAACGGCGAGCCGATAGACGATATCGAAGATTTAGACCTCGATCTACTCTACGAAGCATGGGACATCATCGAAAAAGATTTCGACGGCGACAATCCCGATCAAGAGGAACTGCTGCAGGCAATTATTGCCGGCTCCGTCGAAGCATTAGACGACGATTACACCCGTTACATCTCCCCCGACATCGCCGCCAGAATGCGCGAAGATATGGGCGGCTCCGTCTCTGGTATCGGCGCGTTTGTGCGCGAAACAGACACTGGCCTATTTGAAATCACCACCCCAATGGAAGGACAGCCCGCCGAATTAGCCGGCCTGCTCCCCGGCGATTTGGTACTGGAAGTGGACGGCGAAGATATTACCAAGCTAAGTTTTGACGAAGTAATTTTGCTCGTTCGCGGCCCAGAAGGGACGGATGTTACATTAGGCATTGGGCGCGAAGGGAAGAATGAGCTACTCTATTTCACCATCACCCGCACCCGTTTTGAAGTGCCTGTGGTCGAATCAGAAATGCTTGACGGCGACATCGCTTATATCCATCTGCTAGAGTTCAATCGTGTTGCCGCCGAAAAAATGACAGAAGCGTTAGAAGAACTGTTGGCCGAAAATCCAAAGGGCTTGATCCTTGATTTACGCAATAATCCGGGCGGTTATTTAGACCAATCAATCCAAATCGCTGATATGTTCTTGCCCGATGGAGATGTGCTACATGAACGCAATCGGCAGGGGATGGATAATACATTCGCCTCCCACAATGGGGATATTGCAGAAACTATCAAGCTCGTTGTGCTGATCAATGGCGGCAGTGCCAGTGCTTCTGAAATCGTAGCTGGCGCGATCCAAGATCGCGGGCGCGGCATTCTGATTGGTGAAACATCGTTCGGTAAAGGGTCGGTGCAAACGGTCAATTATCTCTCCGACGGCGCGGAATTACGGGTGACCATCGCCCGTTGGTATACGCCCGACAATAACAGCATCAATGGAGAAGGCATCACGCCTGATATTGAAGTGGAGTTAACAAACGAAGATCACGAAAGCGATCTTGATCCGCAATTGGATCGGGCAGTTGAGGAGTTATTGGAGAATTAGGCTAAGTTAAGGGGGGGGATCCGCAGATTACGCAGATTAGCACAGATTTTTTATAGTATATTCTGCAAAAACCTGCGGATTGTATTTCCTTAAGAATGAGGATTAAATAAAACCAGAAACTTCTATCTGTTATTCCCCCATCTTCATGAGGGCAGGCTCTGCCAAGTCAGGAATCCACAGTCTGAAAAATCATGGATTCCCGCCTAAAAGAGTTTATCCTCACGAAGTGCCTATCCTCACGAAGGTGAAGATAGGGGCGGGAATGGCAACTTTGGTAGTTAAATAAATCCTCGTTCTTTAAAGTACAGACCCTTCAACCTTTGAAAGAGTGCGTGGGACATGGATAAAATCAAAGTTATTGCAAAAAATAAACGAGCAACGTTCGATTTTCATCTGCTGGAGCGGTATGAGGCGGGAATGGTGTTGACGGGGACAGAAATCAAATCTATTCGTGCGAATCGGGTGAGTTTGCGGCGCAGTTTTGTGCAACATCGTAACGGCGAATTGTGGCTGATGGAGGCGCATATCGCCCAATATGTGCATGGGAATCGTGAGAACCATGAGCCGACGCGCCCGCGTAAATTGTTGCTGCACCGTCGGGAAATCAACAAAATCATCTCGCAGATGATGGAGAAAAGTTTAACGATGGTGCCGACGAAATTGTATATGGCAAACGGCCGTGCCAAAATAGAGATCGCTCTCGCACGCGGCAAGAAGAAGCATGATAAACGGCAGGATTTAGCCCGCAAAGATGACAATCGCCGCATGAAACGGGCATTAAAAGAGCGCAGTTATTGAGGAGATAGAGATAGAGAGGGGAGATAGAGATAGAGATGCGTGTAAGGTTCTGGCTCTAGCCCCATTCTTTGGCCTTTTGTGGTAAACTTCGTTTGTAAAATTTACAATTAACAGCACTAATTTTTTTGGTTCTACGGCAATTCCCATGATTGTACGCCCCTACGCATGACGGTTTCACGGGAAAACCTGAAGAACCGTTTTTTTTAAGGAGATAGGATGTCTTTTATAGAGTCTGTTCATGGACGCGAGGTTTTGGATTCGCGCGGGAACCCTACAGTTGAAGTTGAAGTGTATTTGAGTGATGGAAATGGCGGTCGCGCCATTGTGCCGTCTGGCGCGTCTACGGGCGTGCATGAAGCGTGGGAAAAACGAGATGGGGATGACGGCCGTTACGGCGGCAAGGGTGTTTTGCAAGCGGTCAGTTCCGTCAATAACGAGATCGCCGAAGCGATTGCGGGCTGGGACGTGACCGATCAGGTCGGTATTGATTTGGCGATGATTGGGTTAGACGGCACTGATAACAAGAGCAATTTAGGCGCGAACGCCATCTTAGGCGTATCGCTCGCCGTCGCCAAAGCGGCTGCGGCCAGCATCGAGATGCCACTTTATCGCTACATCGGCGGCGCGTACGCCCGCACCTTGCCCACCCCGATGATGAACATTATGAACGGCGGCAAACATGCCGCCGGCGCGACTGATTTGCAAGAGTATATGATCATGCCCGTCGGCGCACCCACCTTCGCCGAAGCGACACGCTGGTCGGCCGAGATCTATCAGAGCTTGAAAAAAGTGCTTGCCAGCAAAGGATACGGCACAACAGTCGGTGACGAAGGTGGCTTCGCTCCGCATGTCAAATCAAACGCCGAACCGTTTGAATTGATGATGAGTGCCGTCGAAAAAGCGGGCTATATCCCTGGCGAACAGATTATGTTTGCGATGGATCCCGCCGCTTCTGAAATTTATGAAGACGGCCTCTATAATATGAAGGTGGAAGGCAAAAAATTGACGGGCGCGGAAATGGTCGAGTTCTACGTTGATTTAGTCAATAAATATCCCATCATTTCGATTGAAGATGGGTTAGATGAGGATGATTGGGATACGTGGACGCTGATGATGGAAAGATTGGGCGACCGTGTTCAAATCGTGGGCGATGATTTGCTCGTCACCAATGTGAAGCGAATCCAAATGGCGATTGAGCGCAATGCGGTCAATAGTCTGTTGTGCAAAGTGAACCAGATCGGCTCCTTGACGGAATCTATTCAAGCGGTGGAAATGGTGCAAAGACGGGGATGGACGGCCGTTGTCAGCCATCGCAGTGGTGAAACGGAAGATACAACCATCGCCGACCTCGTTGTGGCGTTGAACGCCGGGCAAATCAAGACAGGCGCACCTGCCCGCAGCGACCGCGTTGCCAAATACAACCAACTACTCCGCATCGAAGATGATCTAGGCGATGCCGCCCTCTACGCAGGCATGAACGCCTTCCCGAATTTGAGGTCAATATACAAATAGCGAGGTTGGTCATCGTTTCGACCACCCCATGACAATGGGGCGAAGGGATGACCATCCCCCAAATAGCTATAAACTGAGCTTAGACTTTTAGGTGACAGGCACTTCGCAAGTGCCTGTCACCTTGACCATTCCATATTTAACAAGCTCACCCCCCCCCGCCTATACTTGCAGAAGAACTTCCGCCAAGCTGTACTACTACGTTGAGTAATAAAATTATGTACCGATTTGAAGACGAAATAACCGAAGAAGATAAAGAAAAAGATGAAAAACCATCCAAAAGTATGATGGAGCGTTTGGTAGATGCCCGTACAATCACCATTTTTGGCGAGATCAATATGAAGTTAGCGCAAAAGGTAACACAACAATTGATCATGCTGGAAGCAATTTCTGATGAAGATATAAACCTGTTCATCAACTCCCCTGGCGGGCATGTGGAATCTGGTGACACGATTTTTGATATGATTCGTTATGTCAAGCCGCGTGTGAAGATTATCGGCACGGGATGGGTGGCGAGCGCGGGGGCATTGATTTATGCGGCCGTTCCCAAAGAAGATCGGTTCAGTCTGCCCAATACGCGCTACTTGCTGCATCAGCCGATGGGCGGCGCGACGGGGCAAGCGTCAGACATCGCCATTGAAGCGGAAGAGATTTTGAAAATGCGTGAACGCCTTAATCACACCTTTGCTGAACAGACGGGACAAGCGTTTGAGAAGGTGGAAAAAGATACGGATCGTAATTTCTGGATGTCGGCCAAAGAGGCAATGGCGTATGGATTGGTGGGCAAAATCATCAATTCGGCTGAGGAATTGTAGAGATAGAGGGTAGAGATAGAGATAGAAGAATAAGTTGGTTATAAAAAATGCTCTGCTGGGGCATTTTTTTGTACCTATGCCGTTTTGTAAGATTTATACAGGCGGGAAGTATCTTCTCAACATATTCGTAAACTTAACGAATATATTTGGCTGTCATTCCCGCCCCCACCTTCGTGAGGGTAAATTCTTTTAGGCGGGAATCCACTGCTCTTAAAGAGTATGGATTTCTGCCTTCGCAGAGCCTACCCTCATGAAGATGGGGGAATGACAAATCGTTAAGTTTACGATAATGATCTTCTCAATATTTTGGGGTGATTACAACAGATAAAGAAAGGAACAGATTGCGTTAATCGAGAAAATCTGTTTTTTCCCTAATCTATTGTACTCTTGCCCCCAGATTTTTGAGAAGATACGGCGGGAAGAAAAAAAACTGACGGGTTTCCCGATAATTTGAGAAGGTACAGGCAGGAGATGATAAAATGAAACATAAGATAAAAGTATTGCTCTTACTCTTGATGCTGCTCTCGACAGTGGCCGCTTGTAGAGGAGATAAGGAGAAAGAGGAGGGTATTCTGCTTCCTACCGCACCTGCGGCTGAGTTTATACCTGACGACGCATTGACGGCGCAACGGTGGCAGTGGGTTCAATTTTTAGACCAAGCGACGGGAACGGTAAACATTAGTAATACGCAAAATTATACCGTTGGTTTTCAGCGGGATGGCACGGTGCAAGTGAAAGCGGATTGCAACGATGCCAGCGGCTCGTACACGAGTGATGGCGTTGGTATCTCCGTCGTTTTGGGGCCGGTAACGCTGGTTGGCTGTTCGCCAGAATCGTTGGGCGACAAATTTTTAGGGTATTTGAGCGGAGCGGCGATGTATCGTGTCGAGAACGGCCGTTTACAAATCGAATTAGCAAATGGCGGCGGGATGATGACCTTCATCTCCGCTAATGGAAGTGTGCCAACGGCCGTTTCCCCTTCAGCTGACAACCCGGTGAGTATTGTGCCAACGGCCGTTTCCCCCTCCTCAGGCACAGTTATGGACAGCGGCGCACGGGATCATGCTCACGGCACATACGTCGCTCCCCATTACACCGTCGCTGGGGGTGACACCTTATACTCCGTCAGTCTGCGCTTCAATCTATCCCCCGACCAGATCAAAGCGGCCAATACTATGAGCGACGATGCCCTGTATACAGACCAACAACTGATTATTCCGGGCGCAAATTTGAATGTTACGCCACTGCCATCAACAGCAGCGTATGAGCGCATCACTTTTGCATCTGGAGCGACCGCAGCAACAGTTGATACTGTGCTGACCAATGGACAATCCAAGCAATTCATTCTATCGGCAAGGGCTGGACAAACGATGCAAATAACGACCCACTCCAGCGCGGAGTTTTTGATTATCTCGGTAACCGATACGAACGGCGCAATTTTGCCCATCAACGGCGTAAATGGACAAGCCAACAATAACGTATCAGGCGTATTACCAGTTGATGGCGATTATCATATCACTATCACCCCGACCACATCACCAGAAAGTCCAACAATGGCCTTTAATATCACCTTTACGGTGCAGTAAGATAGAGGATAGAGATAGAGATAGAGATGGAGATAGAGGATAGAGATAGAGATAGAGGATAGAGATAGAGGATAGAGATAGAGATAGAGGATAGAGATAGAGATAGAGATGGAGATGGAGGATAGAGATAGAGATAGAGGATAGGGGATAGAGGATAGAGATAGAGATAGAGATGGAGATAGAGAATAGAGATGGAGGGGGGGATTTTATCTTATAAAATTATGTCAGAAATTACATTAGAGCAATGTCAAAATGAGGTTGATGCGTGGATTAACAGCATCGGTGTGCGTTACTTTTCGGAGTTGACCAATACGGCTATCCTCATGGAAGAGGTGGGCGAAGTGGCGCGGTTGATGTCACGCTTATATGGTGAGCAAAGTTTTAAGAAATCGGACGAAGGGAGCGAACTGGGAGATGAGTTGGCTGATGTGTTTTTTGTGCTGGTCTGCTTGGCAAATCAGACGGGGGTGGATTTAACGGCCGCTTTCCACAAAAACATGGCGAAGAAAACTGTCCGTGACAAGGATCGCCATCACAACAACCCAAAATTAAAGTGAACAATTAGTAATTAGGAACGAGGATTTATTTAACTACCAAAGTTGTCATTCCCGCCCCCACCTTCGTGAGGGCGGGAATGATAATCAAAGTTTTGGATGATTTAAATTTAGAAATGGCCTAAGGTATTCAATTCTCGTTCCTTAGGGAACACTCGTTTTTAACTTTGGCGTTTTACCCTCACCCCAGCCCTCTCCCAAAGGGAGAGGGAGCAAGTTCCCTCCCCCTAAAGGGGGAGGGTTAGGGTGGGGGGGCGATGACGAAACTCCAAA
>WFSA01000121.1 GCA_015486215.1 Anaerolineae bacterium
CACCTACACCGTCATCAACAGCTACCCGCACGACGCGACCGCCTTCACACAAGGATTGCTCTGGGAAGATGGCATCCTATACGAAAGCACGGGCTGGCGAGGGGAGTCAGATGTGCGCCGTGTGCTGTTAGAAAGCGGCGAAGTGATAGAAGAAGTGCCGATAGCTGACCAATACTTCGGCGAAGGGATCGCCATCTTTGACGACAAACTATACGAATTGACATGGCAGGCACAGACAGGATTCATCTACGATGCCGACACGCTTGACCTGCTCAGCAGTTTCACTTATCCAACGGAAGGATGGGGAATGACGCATGACGGCGAGCAGTTGATCGTGAGTGACGGCACGGATACGATTTACTTTTGGGAGCCAGAAACATTAGTAGAAAACGGCCGTATTCACGTCCATGACGGCGACACTCCCATCATTCGCCTAAACGAATTAGAATATATTGACGGCGAAATTTACGCCAATATCTGGCAGACAGAGTACATCGTCCGCATCAATCCCGACACAGGCGCAGCCGTCGGCTGGATCGATTTGACAGGCTTGCTCTCGGCTGAAGAACAGGCGGGATTGAGGGACCCCGGCAACGCGGTATTAAACGGGATCGCATATGATGAGGAAAACGGCCGTTTATTCGTCACCGGTAAATTATGGCCAACCTTATTTGAGATTGAACTGCAACCAGAATAAGCGAGTCCCTTGCATAGATTAAAACAGATAAACACAAACGCAACAAGCAAAATTATTCGCACTATACTCGTAACTTTATCTGGAGGTGGCAACAACGAATAAAAGAAATAAACGGATGGTGCAGTCAAGAAAACATCTGTTTATTTCCATAATCCGTTGTAGTCACACTAGATGGAGGCGGATTGTGCGAATAAACACGAATCAAAAAAAGAAAATCCGCGTTTATCCGCCTAATCCGCGTGCAAAGAATCCGCGTCCTATTTTTATGTTAAGTTGCGTAATTGCATCACGAATATAATTATCCACTATACGTTCCAGCCCAATTAGCAGGATCGACTAAATCTTGCTCGACCAATGATTCTGCGACTTGGACAGCGTTTAATGCCGCTCCTTTGCGGATATTATCCGCCACAACCCACATATTTATCCCATTGGAGATCGTAAAATCTTCACGAATACGGCCGACAAAAACAGCATCGGTATGGGCAGCCATCGCGGGCATGGGATAAACAGCGTTGACGGGATCATCTTGCACAATGATGCCGGGCGCATTTTCTAATAGGGCGCGAACATCCTCAACGCTCAGCTTTTTCTCAGTCTCAATGTTCAACGATTCAGCATGACCATAATAGACAGGAACGCGAACGGCCGTTGGTGACACCAAAATCCGATCATCCCCCATAATCTTCTTCGTCTCATACACTAATTTCAACTCCTCCTTGGTGTAATCTCCCTCCATAAACACGTCGATGTGGGGGATGAGATTAAACGCCAATTGATGGGCGAATTTTTCCACTGTCGGCTCCTTGCCTGCCAAAATCTGCTCTGTCTGCATCTTCAACTCATTATATGCGGGCTGCCCGCCGCCAGAAGCGGCTTGATAGGTAGAGACAACAACGCGCTTGATGCGGGCGGCATCATGCAGCGGCTTGAGGGCGACGACCATCTGGATAGTAGAACAATTGGGATTAGCGATAATCCCTTTATGCTCTTTCAACGCATCGGCGTTCACCTCTGGCACGACGAGAGGGCAATGGTCATCCATGCGCCACGCGGCACTATTGTCCACAACGACGACTCCCTTTTCAACCGCTAATGGAGCTAATTTTTTGCTTGCCGCCCCGCCTGCGGAAAAGATGGCGATGTCTACACCAGAAAAATTTTCACCGTTCGCTATTTGGGTGGTGAAGGTACGCCCGCCAAAATAGAGTTCTACACCCTCATGTTGGGGCAGGTCTAACGGCCGTAACTCCCCCACTGGAAACTGTCGCGCTTCCAGCGTCTTGATCATCTCTGTGCCAACCATTCCCAACGCGCCGACAACGGCGACAGTATACTTCTTTTTACTCATAATAATTATTCTCCTTACATAACAAGCTATTCCTCCCTTGCCAAAGTATACCAAAATCAAGCATTAACTTCACAAACAAGCACATATAAAATAAACAGCGTCACTACTCAGCCTATCACGCGTTTCACCACAAAGAAGCAAAGATCACAAAGAAAATCTTAAAAAGCTTCGTGTTCTTCGTGTCTTTGTGGTTAATTTGGATAATGGCTGAGTAGTTACCAAACAGCATCGGTTAAAACCAATGTCTCATACAAGAAACACGCTGAAAGCGCGTTCAAAACAGCCCGCTTTCAGCGAGCTTTCCATATCAATCATCTGCCCGCCATACGGTTGCCCTATCGGTGACGTTTAGTAACCGTCTATAAACAACTTCCCTTTTTTAGGCCATTTCTAAATTTAAATCATCCAAAACTTTGTTTGTCATAAATGGCCTAAGAAAGGAACAAATTACGTCAGTCGAATAAATTCGTTCCTTTCCTAAATTAGCTGTACTCATGCCCCCAACTTATTGAGAAGTTACCTCGTTCGTATCTTCTCAATAAATCGTGGACAAGACTTTACAAATTTCATCAGCACTTTATTTTACACGAGTATCATTAGGAGAATTTGTCAAGTCTCCCTAGAATACTGAGAAGATACGTATTTTCTATAATATGGCATACAATCACCCTCCTACTTACATGAATGTACAGTCCATTCTTTACGCTTGCTTGTGGTGATGTTAAACTATGGTATACATTTAGTGACAATTATGTAACATCTCAACATTTTCGGGGTGAGTACAACAAATTAAGAAAGGAACAAATTATATCAGTCGAGTCAATCTGTTCTTTTCCAAATCTGCTGTACTCATCTCCCCAATTTTTTGAGAAGATACACAATCATCCTAATAATGATACGCTGCTACAACAATATAGATAGATACCACATAAGATAATGGAACAATCAGTTGATTTTAGGAAAATAAAAGAATATCTAGAGGGGAAATTACCTGCAAACTTGGAATTGTTACGCCAAATGGTGGCGATTAACAGTTTTACCGCTAATCCAACGGGGGTAAATACGGTCGGGAATATGACGGCGGCAACGTTCGCTCCGCTCGGGTTTACGGCTGATTATAAGCAAGCGGCTAATCCCGCTTATGGCAAGCATGTGGTATTGACACGCACGGCCGTTTCCCCCTCCACAACCCGTCCCGCCCCCAAAATCGCGCTTATCTCCCATTTAGATACCGTATATACGGCCGTCGAAGAGCGCGAGAACAACTTTCTGTGGGAAGAAACAGAAACGTGCATTTACGGGCCGGGCACATACGATATTAAAGGGGGAACCATTATGATTTTGATGGTACTCTCGGCTATCAAGAAATTCTTCCCCGCTGTTTTTGATAGTGTGACATGGATACTCGCATTTAATGCGGCCGAAGAAGCCCTTGTACGTGATTTTGGCGAGCTATGTTACCAATATATCGGCTCTGATGCGGCAGCCGCGCTTGTTTTTGAAGGCGGGCATCAACAAAAGAGTGAGTTCTCACTCGTTGTAGCGCGTAAAGGGATGGCGCGGTATCGCATTGAGGTCAACGGCCGTTCCGCCCATGCCGGCACTTCCATCCAAGAAGGAGCCAGCGCGATTCTCCAATTGGCAGAAGTTATTCAACGTGTTTCTGCTATTTCTGATATGAAACAGGAGTTGTCTGTTAATATCGGTTCTATCGAAGGGGGGACAGTGACCAACCGCGTTCCCAGTTTTGCGGCGGCAAATGGCGAATTGCGAGCGTATGACACGGCCGTTTTCAATCAGGCGATGATCAAATTACGCAGTATAAACGATCTATCCACCGTCAAAAGTGAGAGCGATGGATACCCGTGCCGCGTGCGCGTACACGTATTAGACGAGTGGAAAGCGTGGCCGCATAATGACGGGTCCAATCATTTACTAAAGATATGGCAAGAAGCGGCGGCTGAATTAAATGATGCCTCAACGGCCGTTCATTTCAATTACACCATCACCCCCGAACAGCGCGGCGGCTTAAGCGATGGCAATTACACCTACACCTTTGCTCCCACCATTGACGGACTTGGCCCTGCTGGCGGCAACGCCCATTGTGCCGAGCGCACTCCCGATGGCAGCAAAGAGCAAGAATATATTACTCCAGATTCATTTACCCCGAAGGCACTGATTAATATTGCCGCTATTGTGCGGCTGGCAAAGCAAAGCAGCGATGCAGTAAAGTAGTTCTTCAACTTCGCACGGAGCAACTATGATCAACCGTATTCAAAACTACATTCGCAAGCAGTATACGGGGCAAGAAGTGGTCATCGTCCCCCCATTTACAATTTATTTTTCCCAATCCAACAGAACGGGCAGCACTGCCGTTCCCAATCGCCCTTTACAAGATGATAATGGCAGTATCAACGCGCTTAAACGTGTACATGAAAAGTTTGCAGAACGCAGTCTGCCCTTCTGTTTACAATATATAGATAAATACGCCCCCACATTAACAGACGCTCTGCGCGAAAGCAGCTTCGCCTTGCGTGCGCGACAAAGAATTATGGGCTGCACACCAGACAGTTACCGCCCCGTTCCCTCCATGCCGGGATTAAGCAGCAGTATTTTGTCAAAAGGTGATGATGCAGAAAAAGCTGAACAGGTGCTGAGTACAGGGCAACTTGGATTTTCGGCCGAAGCGATGCGAATGATGAATAAGAGTTCGGCTCTATTTCAACGAACACTTTTCGATAACAGCACGTTTATCTTACGATTGAATGAAAAAATCGTGACAAGAGGGGTATTTACGGCCGTTCACAACGGTGTGACTGAATTAGGGCGCATTACAACAGATGCGGCTTTTCGACAGCGTGGTTTTGGCGCATATCTAACTGGATATATGACACAAATCGCTTTTTCTCGTAATGTCGATCTTGTTTTTTTAATCCTGCCAAAAGGAGATAATATTAACGTGTATAAGCGTGTTGGTTTTAGACCGCAAGCGACATTATTAACCTATGGCGTAAAAACAAACGACAATTAAATGAGAAGATAAAGGTAACTTCTCAAAAAGTTAAGAGCATGAGTACAGCTAATTAGGAGAGGAACGCATTTACTCGACTGACGTAATTTGTCCCTTTCTTAATTGGTTGTAATCACCCCGAAATACTGAGAAGATACAGATAAAGAGAGTTTCAAAAGGTTGACGGATATCAAGAGCATCGCTAGAATTTCGTCAACATAGCAGTTTAGACAAAGTCGCCTTCGTAATGCACAAAAATGTGTTACGAAGGCTTTTTTATTACAAGCGTACAAGTTTGCAAGTTTGCAAGTAAAACATGCACACATGCACACATGCACACATGCAGCTTGCAACTTGCACAGTAGGGAGAAATTATGAGTGGAAATGAAGCACGATTAAGAGCAATCTCGGCCGTTATCAATTATCAGCCGATTTCAGAACCATTGAATTTTGCTGATACCCCGACAGGGGAACTGTTTGGGTCAAATGTGTTTAACACGGCCGTTATGCAGCAGCGTCTTCCAAAAGGCGTATACAAATCATTGATGCGAACCATCAAACAAGGGGCAGCACTCGATTTGTCTACCGCCGATGCTGTCGCCAACGGCATGAAGGATTGGGCAATCAGCAAGGGAGCGACCCATTACGCCCACGTCTTTTATCCGCTCACCGGCCGTACCGCCGAAAAGCATGACAGTTTCTTGTCACCCACCGGCGGCAACAGTGCCATCGCCGAATTCAGCGGCGCACAGCTTATTCAAGGCGAACCCGACGGCTCCAGCTTCCCCACAGGCGGCTTGCGCCCCACCTTTGAAGCACGCGGCTACACCGCCTGGGACATCACCAGCCCCGCCTACATTTTAGAGAATGCAAACGGCACGATTTTATGTATTCCCACCGCATTCGTCTCATGGAACGGGGAAGCGTTAGGCAAAAAAACACCCATGCTGCGCTCCATGAAAGCATTGAACAAACAAACCCAACGCATCCTCACCCTTTTTGGCGACGATGACGGCGCGTTAGTCACCACCAGCGCAGGGGCAGAGCAAGAGTATTTCCTCATCGATCAAAATTTCTACTACGCCCGCCCTGACCTGTTAAACGCAGGCCGCACCCTTTTTGGCGCACCCTCCCCCAAAGGACAGGAGTTTGATGATCATTATTTCGGTGCCATTCCAGAGCGGGTACTAGCTTGTATGTTAGAAGTGGAACACGAACTATTCAAACTCGGTATACCGATCAAGACACGCCACAATGAAGTCGCTCCCGGCCAATATGAGATGGCTCCCATCCACGAAGATGCCAATGTAGCGACTGACCATCAGCAATTAACGATGACGATGCTCGCCCGCATGGCAACAAAATATGGGATGGTCTGTTTGACACATGAGAAGCCGTTTGCAGGAGTCAACGGATCGGGCAAACATATCAATTTTTCGTTTGGTAATGCGACACAAGGGAATTTGTTAGAGCCGGGCGATACGCCGCAGGATAACGCCCGATTCTTGATTTTTTGTGCGGCCGTTATCCGTGCCGCAAACAAATATGCACCGTTGCTGCGCTCTGTCGTCGCATCCGCAGGCAACGACCATCGTTTAGGCGCAAATGAAGCCCCACCAGCCATCATTTCCATCTTTTTAGGCCAACAGTTGACAGAGGTGTTTGAACAGATCAAAGCGGGCGGCCCTAAACCTGCCCAATCAAAGGATGTATTGAATATCGGTGTTGATACATTGCCTCCTTTACCCCTTCACTCAGGCGACCGCAATCGCACCAGCCCGTTAGCGTTCACCGCCAATCGGTTTGAGTTCCGCGCGGTGGGATCGAATCAATCTATCGCAGGGCCGTTGATGGTATTAAATACGATTGTGGCTGAATCGCTTGATTATATCGCCACCAAATTGGAGGCCAATACGGGTGATTTTGATTTGGCGGTACAAGCGGTTTTGCACGAGATTATGGTGGAACACGGCCGTATCATTTTTGACGGTGACGGATATGCCGACGCATGGCAAGAAGAAGCGGCCAAACGGGGATTGCCCAACTTCAGAACAACGGTGGACGCGCTGCCCGCCTCTAGCGACGCAGAAGCCATTGCCCTATACAGAAAATATGAAGTGATGAGCGAGCGCGAAGTTCGCAGCCGCTTGGATGTGTATTGGGAACAGTACATCATGGCGATCAAGGTTGAGGCCAAATTGATAGTTGAGATGGCAACGACGATGATTTATCCAACCGCCTTGCGGTATCAAACAGAGTTGGCAACGGCCGTCGCCTCTACCCGCGCCGTTGGGCTGGATGCAGACACAACTATGCTGAAAAATTTGCTTGATGAGATGAATGGATTGCAAGAGAGCGTGTCCCTGCTGGAGAAAAATTTGACCCATCACGATGATGATTTGGCCGCTGAGGCAAAACATATGGGGCGTGTTGTTGTGCCGTCGATGACGGCCGTTCGCACCCGCGTTGACGCGCTCGAAGCGATTATCGCCGATGATTTATGGCCGCTGCCCACCTATCAAGAGATGATGTTTATACGGTAGAGATAGAGGGTGGAGATAGAGATAGAGGGTGGAGATAGAGATAGAGATAGAGGGTAGAGATAGAGATAGAGGGTAGAGATAGAGATAGAGGGGAAATATTTCCCCTCTACTCGTTGCTTGATGACGCGGCGGGGATGTAGGTGCGGTAGACGATGGGCGTGTAGGTGAGGGTGTCGGTGATCAATTGGTCTTCGTTCATGCCGCCAATGGTGTAAATAGTCGTTTCTATATGCGTCACCCCATTATAGTGCAGACCAGCGAGGCTTTTTGTTTCAACGGGAATGTTGACGATTTGCCATGTGTCGCTGTGGGGATCGTATTGTTCAGCAAAGGCAGGATCGCTCCCTATCACTACTTCGCCGCCGATGATGTACAGTTTATTAAGAACGGCCGTTCCCCCGCCGTCACTGCGCGGCAATAAAAGGTCAGCACAAAATGTCCACACCTCATCAACCGTGTCAAATATCTCGCATGTCGTCAACGCTTCATCCCCATTAAATCCACCAGCAATAAACAGTTTTCCCGTCATCTGCTCGCCAGCACTGTAGGCGCGGGCAATCTGCATCGGTGGTAATGGCCGCCAACTATCCGCAGCCGCATCGTATAAATAAATTGTATTGACATAATCCACACCATTCCAGCCGCCGACATAATATAGATAGCCGCCGTCAGATAATGTCAGCCCGCCCGCCAATGGTTCGGGCAAAGAGGCAGCTGGCCGCCATGCGTCGTTGACAGGGCTGTACGCTTCGACAACGGCCGTAATCTCCCCCCCTTCCAACTGCCCGCCGGGCACATAAATTTCACCAAACAGTGTCGCCGCTGTCACATGGGTAACGGCCGTTGGCTTATCTGCCATCCTATCCCACGTTTTATTGTTGCTGTTAAATCGTTGCACGTTTCCATTTACATGCGTCCCCTCTATACCGCCAATGGCGTAAAGGTTCAAGCCGACAGCAGCCACCGCCATTTGTGCTTTAGCGTGCGGCAAAGAGCGGGTGCGCGTCCATGCGGTATCACCGATGGGAATGTCTACGTAAGGAACGGCCGTTAGAGGGATTTCTGCTGGAGAGACTGCCGTTGTCTCAACGGCCGTCTCTTCCCGCCGTTGCTGCATAAGAAAAAGGCCGATAACGACCATACTCAGCAGCACAATGATGATAACAGGGATAGTCGTCCATTTTGTAGGCGCAGAAAGTAACGGGGGCATCTCTTCTAAATCAGAGTCTTCTTCTAACCGATCAACAACATCTTGTACGGCCGTTTCTTGTACGGCCGCTTCCTCCTGCGCTGCAAGATGACTCTCAATTTCCCGTCTCTGGATGGCGACCTTGACCGCCTCAGTACGCGAGGATACCTCCAACTTAGTGTAGATATTACGTAGATGCACCTTCACCGTGTTCTCGCTAATAAACAGCAGCCCAGCCACTTCCTTATTAGAAGCACCATCAGACACACAATTCAATACATCAATTTCTCGTTTACTTAATGGTTCACCAGGTTCAACTGCCATAATTTAGTAAGGAATAAATAATCACTTATTCACTATCCACCGTATCCGTAATCACGCCTTCTGGCACAGGTGTCGCTTGTAAACAACCTTCACGAGCTTTTGTCAATTTTTCTACTAATTCTGGAGTACTGTCATAAGTAAGTGCTTCTTGATACAACGGTTTCGCAGGACACCAATCCTGATTATACGCATACGTATCACCATACCCAATCAACGATTCATGCAGCAAGCTACAGGCCGATTGGTAAAAAGGAGCAGCAAGGCATAAATTGCGGAAATGGTAGGCGGCCACATCCCACTTCACATCATAAAAAGCGATCCCTTGCAAATACGTCTCGCCCCACAATTGATAATCTAACGCCTCTTGCGGCAAATCGCCCAATAGCTCAGCCTGCTCCAAATAATAGAGACCACGCTCGATCTGATCTCCATTTAATAGGTCTAACCCATATGCGATAAGCGACTCGTACTGCATAAGATCAGTACGCGGCCTCTCTATACTCGGGAATTGACGTTGAAAAGTGGACAGTGCCGAAATCGCCTGTTCCCATTTTTGCTCAGCAATAAGAGCCTCAATACGATTTAACTCGGCATCAACATCTGTAACCATACTGGGGGTGGCGGTCGCCTGTACAACTGATGGGGTGGCGACCGGCAGCGGCGTGGGAGGGACGGGGTTCACGGCCGTTATTTCCTCCATCAAAACGACCGCTAGGGAATGATGAGGGGATTGCTCCAACACCCACTTCAAACGACGGGCCGCTAATTGAGAACGGCCGTTGTCCACATCTTCCTGCGCCAATTCAACCTGCCGTGCAATTTGCCCCTCCATCTCCATCTGCTGCATTTCAACACGCTCCTTTTGCCCACTTTGCGTACCAAAATAAGCCACACCCAACAACCACGCGGCCAACACCGCAAACAAGATCAAAAAAACACCCAGCCAGCGTGTCCATCTGCGCGGTGACTGGGGTAATGACGATGGTTCCCCATCAATTCTATTTATGGATTGCTTCTCAGACATAACCCAATTGTCAAGTATCCATCACTAATTGTCAATGCAAGAAAGCAAAACCCCTTTTCAAGTTGACAATTATTAAGAATACCTTAAAATTTCTGAGCCTTACCATTAAACAAATACTCTATAAATGGAGGTGATGCAAAACAAAAAGAACAAAAAAAGCAAAGTAGTTTTAGAATATTCAAAAAATTAACAAATAACAAGTTTTCTCTAAGGAGGAGAAACGCAAAATGAAAAAAACAATTCTTTATCTCGTACTCGTAGCAATGTTGGCAACTATTTTGTCCGCATGTGGTGGTGAAAAATTAGAATGCACCGACGAACTCGGTTGTGTTGAGATTGCCGAAGGCGATCCCATCATGCTTGCATCCTCACTCGTTATCTCTGGCCCCAACACCCAACTTGGTTTAGATTCCCAATGGGGCGTTGAAATCGCCATTAAATATGCTAACGAAGACGGCGGCGTATTAGGACATACCATCGAATTACAAGCCGAAGATGATGGCTGTAATGCAGAAGGTGGACAAGCCTCTGCCCAGAAAGTTGTTTCCAATCCAGACATCGTTGCTTTGATTGGTACAAGCTGCTCTGGTGCAGGCGTTCCCGCTTCCGAAATCATCTCCGAAGCAGGCTATGTCATGGTCTCCCCCTCCAACACCGCCCCCGTACTGACCGACTCCGCCACACACGGCGCCGGCTATCTCCGTACTGCCCACAACGACAAAGTTCAAGGGCGTGCAATGGCCGAATTCGCTTATAACGAACTTGGTTTAAGAACAGCCGCCGCTATCCATGACGGCGATCCCTACACCGAAGGATTAGCGAGCGTTTTCCGCGCTGCCTTCGAAGAACTCGGCGGCGAAGTTGTTGCTTTTGAAGCTGTCACCCCCGATGCAACCGACTTGACCCCCGTTTTAACCACCATCGCCGCCGCAGGGCCGCCAGAATTCTTGTACTACCCCGTCTTCATCGAATTGGGCGCAAACATCACCAAACAATCACAAGAAGTTGATGGATTAAACAATGTTGTATTAGCCGCTGCTGACGGCGTGCAATCCCCCGACTTCATCGCCGCTGCTGGCGACGCTGCTGAAGGCATGTACGCCTCTGGTCCCGACTTGGGATTCGGCAACGACCTGTACAAAAAATTCCTCGCCACCTACAAAGAAGATTATGGTACAGAACCAACCGCACCTTTCCACGCACACGCTTATGACGCAACCAGCATCATATTGGCTGCTATCGAAAAAGTTGCCGTACAAGGAGACGATGGTTCCTTGATGATTGGTCGTCAAGCATTGCGCGAAGCTCTATTTGCCACCTCTAACTTCGCTGGTGTAACAGGTACCTTAACCTGTGATGCCAACGGTGACTGCGCTGACCCGCAAATCACAGTTAACGAAGTTCAAAATGGCGAGTTTGTCCCGATCTGGCCGTAATCACATCCTTCTGCTCTATCTCGTTTTATGCACTGCGTAGACGGGATAGACACAGATCATGATCTAAACAAAAACTGGCAGGCTCCGACTGGTTTGGATCCTGTCAGTTTTGTTTTAAGACATCTACGTAACTTCTCAATATTTCGGGGTGACTACAACGGATGAAAGAAATAAACGGATGGTGCAGTCGAAAAAATATCCGTTCATTTTCATAATCCGCTGTAGTCATACTAAAAACAAAACAATTTCCCCGCTTTTTTGAGAGGATACACATCTACGATAAGTAACTTCTCAAAAAGTTGGGGGCATGAGTACAGCTAATTAGGAAAGAAACAAATTTACTCGACTGACGTACTTTGTTGGTTGTAATCACCCCGAAATACTGAGAAGATACTACGATAAGTATAGTGTTAAGGAATAAGACTTTATTAACTTACCCGTTTTGCCGATATTTGAGTTTTGTCGTCCCCCACCCTAACCCTCCCCCGAAGGGGGAGGGAACTTGCTCCCTCTCCCTTTGGGAGAGGGTTGGGGTGAGGGTAAAACTCCAAAGTTAAATGGG
>WFSA01000122.1 GCA_015486215.1 Anaerolineae bacterium
CCTCTTTTCCGCCCCCCCCGCCGACCAAAACGAAGCCGAAGCGTGGCTGGCCGCCCAATTAGGTGTGGCGAAGATTGACCCACTCCCTCCTGCGCTGGCGACGGACGAGCGGCTGCTGATAGGCACAAAATTGTGGGAGGGCGGTCTGTACGAAGCGGCAAAATTAGAATTGGAAGCGTCGCGCCACGATGCCGAAGACGACCCGTTGAAAACGTATCAACTCGCCCTGTATTTCCGTGAGTTGGGGCTGTATAGCTCCTCCATTTTGGCCGCTGCCGATCTGATTGAGGCGGTGGGGGCGACCGTTTTCACCGCGCCGCCATTCATCGGGCGATTGGCGTATCCAATCTATTATGACGAGTTGGTGATGGAGGCGGCTGACGAGTATGGATACGATCCGTTGATTCAATTTGCCCTATTGCGGCAGGAAAGTTTGTATGAAAGTTTCGCCCATTCGGGGGCGGCGGCGCAAGGGTTGAGTCAAGTCATTCCCGAAACGGGCGCGTATATTGCCCAGCGGCTCAATTGGCCTGAGTATGTCAGTGAAGATTTGTACAAGCCGCATGTGGGCATAACATTTGGCGGCTACTATTTGGCGCAACAGATTAAGGCGTTCGACGGCACGGTTCACGCCGCTTTGGCGGCGTATAACGGCGGGCCGGGCAATGCTGCTGGCTGGTACGGCACGGCCGGTGATGATATTGATTTATTCGTAGAAACGGTCAATTTCCCTGAAACCCGCTCCTATATCGAACGCATCTACAGCGGCTACGATATTTATCGGTATTTATATTCGGGGGGAGATAGAGAGGGAGATAGAGAGGGGAGATAGAGATGGAGAGATAGAGATAGAGATAGAGATAGAGAGGAGAGGTAGAGAATGGAGATAAGGAATGAGGATTAAATGACTCTACTGAATTTACTCCATTTTGGAGAATTGCTAAAAATCGCATAACAACAAGCAAATTAAGCCTGTGTTATGCGTAAATACGCCGCAATGAAGCGTGCAAAGAGATTATGCTCCGTGCGTCAAAATCTTCGTAAAAACGGCGTATATAGCTGTCAATTTTCCAAAATCGGCCTTTTTTCAGTGGAGTCATTAAATAAAACCAGAAACTTCCATCTGTCATTCCCCTATCTTCATGAGGGCAGGCTCTGTGAAGGCAGGAATCCACAGTCTGGGAAATCATGGATTCCCGCCTAAAAGAGTTTACCCTCACGGAGTGCCTGTCCTCACGAAGGTGGGGATGGGGGCGGGAATGACAACTTTGGTAGTTAAATAAATTAAGAGAACCCTCTATCTCTATCTCCCCTCTCTATCTCTCCTCTCTATCTCCTCTCTCTCTCTCTATCTCTATCTCCCCTCTCTATCTCTATTTCTATCTCGAAGGTTTATGTTTGATTGGCGCACAGGTGATGATCGGGAGTGGCTGGAGCAGCCCTCTTTTCCCCCTCCTAAGAAGGGCTGGGTGCAGCGGCGGTTGCCAACGGCCGTTTTTCTCATTCTCATCCTATTGGTTGGCGGCGTATACGGCTGGTTGAGACAGCGTGCTGATGTGGCGGCGGCGGCGACAGAACAGGCCGTTCTGCATACCCATCAACTGCTTCAGAATGCTGTTTTGGATGGAGATAATGAGTTGTTTACCGCCTTGCTCTATCCAGAAGAGGAGTGGGCATTGTTGCAGCAAGAGCTGGCGGCTGACGGCCTCTTTTTTGATCGGGCAGGGCTGGGATTGTGGCTGAACGCATTGCCCGACACGCCCCCTTTGGTCACCCTGTCGCCTGATTTGCGCCATGCGGAATTGGTCACGCCGTTGCCCTATTTTACCCAAAATGGGGAGATTGTGATGCTGTTGCAATCAACGGCCGTTTATCAGCATAATGGCCATAATTGGCAATTTTATCCACCTGATGAGCAATTTTGGGGAGAGTGGCAGGAGATGGAAAACGGCCGTGTCACCCTTCGTTACCGCCAGCGTGATGATGCCGTCATTCATAAATTTGCGCCTGATTTTGCCGGCCTGATTGTTGATTTATGCACCGTTGCCCGCTGCCCTGCTGACTTACAATTGCATCTCACCTTTAGCGATGATGCCCGCGATCTGCTCCCCTTTGGCCGCCATTACCGCGCGATGGAGCGGCTGGATGAGGGGCTGATTTTGCCTAGTCCGACGCTGGTCGGGCTGCCTGTGGACGGGACGGGATATGCGGCGTTGCGGGATGGGTATTCGGGCTGGATAACGGCCGTTCTCCTACATGAATTTGAGCAGACCGATCCGCCATCCCGCCCGCACGACCCCGCCGTCACCCTTGAGGAGCTGGGACTGGCACTGCCATCCATCACCCGCCGTCCCGCCGTCCCGCTGCCCCAGCCGATTGTGATGCAGTGCGGATCTGATTTGTGGGCGTATGATCGGGGATGGACGGCCGTGTTGGAGGATACGGAGGGCGTGCTGCAAACGACGACGACGGGCGATCTCTTTTATGCGTCGTCAACGGCGGCGGGGGCGATTTTGTACGCTTGGGATGATGGGTTCACCCCCGTTGTCAGCGATTGGCAGCGGTTGACGCTGCTGCCCGCTGACCGCTACCCCCAATTTGGCGGGCGATGGGTGCGCGGCGGCGAATGGCAGGCGAGCGCGGCTAGATTATTTTGGTCGGGTAACGGCCGTTACACATTGATGGTTCTCGATGGCGCGGTTTGGCTGGGGGATGCAGACGGCCGTCCGTTGCAAGTGATCGAAGATGGTCACGCTCCGTTCTGGATTGATACTGTCAGCTATGGCTATTTGCGGCCAAATGGGGATGTGATTCGGTTGATGCTGGCGGACAGCGTGCTGCCTGAGCAATCGGAGCCGGCCATCACCCCCGCGCTATTGGCGGATGTGTTGCCAGAGGAGACGGCGGTGGAAATTGAGGGGGTGACGGTTGTCGCTCCTGATCGGTGGCTGGTGAGAAGCAGCGCGGGAGTGTTTGTTTTTAATCCGCAAACGGCCGTTGTCGAGGCGGTCGTGTTGGTGGAGGGGGAAACAGCCGTTGGCGGCAAGCGATTCCTTGCCCATCATGCGGATGGGATTGTGCAGATTTATGATTTGCAGGAAGGGGAAGTCGAGCGGTACACGACGGTGCAAACGGAGAACGTCTCGTTAACATGGTCGGCTGATAATCGGTGGCTGTTGGTCGCCGACGCGGGGATAGTGCGCTTGATCGGGGTGGAAACGGGGGAGCAGGTTGTGATTGAGCATGGGATGACGGGGTGTGAAACGGCCGTTTTCGTTGAAGAAGGGAGGGGGGATTGAGAGCGTGAGGATATGTGTGGAAATATAACGCGGATTGCTCTGCTCGCGGAATGCGAAGCAATCTGTCTTATATTAAATTAGTACGCCAGCCATTGCTCAGTTTTTTCGGCGGGAAGAGTGTGATTGACGGCCTTCAGAAATTCTCTCACCCGCGCCCCAATTGCGCCCTTTTCGGGATGCCAGACGGTGAAATAGCGTTGTAGATGGAAAACGGCCGTTTGCTCTAATACAAACAGCACCTCCTCATCCGTCCACCCCTTCGGCGGGCGTGCCAACAAGATTTGCAATTGTTCTAAATGGGGCAGCATCTCCTTCCAGCCCGACTCTGCCAAGAAGGGGGAGGGCGGCTCGTCCTTGACATAATGCAAGTGCAGATCCCGCTTTGTGCGCGTCAGAGCGACGTAAAAAAGCCGCCGCTCCTCTTCCGCATCGCCAGAGCGGGTGAGTTGGAAAGGCAAAATATCCTGATTGCATTGGGGGATGATGATGATCGGCCACTCCAATCCTTTCGCTTGATGGATGGTCGAGAGGGTGACGGTGTCAGTTGCCTGTTCCCGTCCCGCTTTTTGTTGTTCCAACTGGCGGATATGCTGCATGAAGTCGATCAGACTGCCCTTGTCGCGGGCGTATTGAATGAAGGCGGTGACGGAGGTAGCCCGCCCTTCGCCCGTTTGCGGAAAGCCGCTGCTTTCGCGTAGATATTCCCGATACTCCAGCCGCTGATCTAACTGTTCCAGCGTTTTATCGGCTGGCGCGTCCAATTGTTTGGCCAGCCATTCGATATCTTCGGCCAAAAAGTCGAGCGGTTTGGCTTGCCATTCGGCTAAAAGCTGGCTGATTTTGCTGATCCCGTCGCTGATGGTTAGGTGGTTGTGGATCAGTGCTTTTTGAATCTGTTCGCGCACTTCACGAGAGATGTACCGTTTGGGGCGATTGATGATGCCGCGCCATGCCTCCTCAAAAGTGTGTCTTGCCGCCCGATTGGATAGGGGATTTTTGCCTTCGGCGATGGCATTGTTGATCCATGCGACACGGCCGTATTGAATCAATGTCTGGATTTCCCATCGAGCATAAAAGGGGCGGCTGACGCGGTATGGGATGTCGGCGGTGATGAGTTCTTGCTCAATATGGGGTGTTTGCGCGTTCAGCCGTACCAGCACGGCGATGTCGTGCAATGCTGTCCCGTCCTGCTTGAGCTGCATGATGTTTTGGATGATGCGGCGGCTCATTGTGCGGATATTTTTGTCGAGATGAACGGCCGTTTTTCCTTCAAATCCGCGTGTCAATTCCAGCCGCTTGATCGACCGTCGCTTATTATGGGCGATGACATTGTTTGCTAATGCCAACGGCGCGGCGGGACAGCGAAAATTATCGGTGATGAGATACGGTTCCACCCCATATTTTTTGCCAAATTCCAAAATAAAGCGGGGGTTGGCTCCGCGCCATTCGTAAATTGTTTGGTCGTCGTCCCCAATCGCCATCAAATTGCGATGGGGTGCGCTGAGAACGTCCAAAATGGCGGATTGAACTAAATTGATGTCCTGATATTCGTCCACGATGATGCAGGCGTATTTTTTTTGCACGGCCGTTTGTAACTCTGGATGCCGTATCAACACTTCCCATCCTGTTAGCAGCATATCATCAAAGGTGATGAGGCCGCTTTTGATGCGCACTTGCTCCATCAATCGGTAGAAATCGAGATACCAGCCCAATTCACCGGGTGGCGGCTTGGCATCATCAGCTGTTCGCGCTCCTTCTGGCGGTAAATTGGCGCGGTGCAGGTCGGCATACTGCAAATTTCCTTTGCAATAGCCGATATACGCCAAAAAATCTTGTCGATCAAGGGTGTCCAGCTCTTTTTTATACGGCACTTTGCGCCGAAACGCTTCGGCTAAGGTGAAGTTGAGCAATGTTTGGGTCGTATCACTGCCCCCTTTGTTGAGATTGAATTGGCGTAAATAGCCATGTTTTTGTGCGTATAGAATGATGTCGCGGCCAAGTGAATGGAGGGTACGGCCGTCTACATTGGCGCAATAACGCCAGCGGCGCAGTTCGCGCTTCAAATCGGTCACATTGGCACGCCCAAATGAGGTCGCCAAAATCTGCTCTGGGGCGAACAGCTTTTCGCGTACCAGCCGCTCGATGCGATGCACCATCGCCGTCGTTTTGCCCGCGCCTGCGACGGCAAAAACGAGGGCGGGGCCGTGATCATGGTTGACAACACGTTGTTGTTGGTCGGTTAAACGCATACTCATACCCATATTGTACTAGAGTTAGAGGGGGGAGCTAATTACTTGGGGAAGGTTCGTTTTTAACTTTGGACTTTCAGGTGACAGGCACTTGGCAAGTGCCTGTCACCTTGGCCACAGTTATTTACGAGTTTTCCCTTGGTCAAGGTAGGGTGATTGCATACCTGCCTTAATTCGTGATCGAAAATCGAAAAAACGTATCTTCTCAATAAATCGTGGACAGGACTTGACAAATTTCATCAGCATTTTATTTTACACGAGTATCATTAGGAAAATTTGTCAAGTCTCCCCAGAATACTGAGAAGATACTAAATAAGTGTATAAAATGTTCTCTCCCCTAACTAATGGATGCGCCCCAATCATAAGGTATAAATCTCCCGCAATTTACATGTTATGTCAATTGCGGATCTGCTAAAAACGGTGTAAATTTGGAATTTAACAGTGCGATTTGGAGGTTGCAATCGCCCTGAAAAAACATTGACAATCATAGTATAAAGCGGATAATTGCTTGTGTAGAAAGTAACGGTTGGATTGGTTGAAAATGATTGGAGGTTGTCTTTTATGCTTATTAAACGTCTTGTTTTAGCTCTTATTTCGATTGGCGTTGGTGTTGTTGGTTCATTTCTCATTGTCACATTTGTTTTACGTACCATTGTGAGCCATTATGGCGGTATGTATTTCTTCTTCACAGTCATGTTTATCGCTTTAGCCGTTGGTATTTGGTTGGATAAATATATGGGAACAGAGATACTTCCAGAGTAAACGATCATTTATATTTTGAATACCCATACCCCGCCCTTGACACATTGTTTAAGGGCTTTTTCAGTTTAACGGCCGTTAATTTCAACGGTCAAAAAAATAGATAAGCGGTCATCCCCTTTATATAGAGTCGAAAATAGAACCCCCCTGTACTTGGCATAATTAGGAATGAGGATTGGACAAATCCCTATATCTGCGGCCTTGTTTGGGGTGGGGATATGACAGTTTACAGCATTACATTACTGCCGAAAAACGGCGAGGAA
The DNA here is from genome assembly GCA_015486215.1 of Anaerolineae bacterium. Taxonomy (GTDB): domain Bacteria; phylum Chloroflexota; class Anaerolineae; order Promineifilales; family Promineifilaceae; genus S016-13. Next base: position 6,571 of record WFSA01000122.1, read on the forward strand.
CATTAATTTATTATGTCAGCAACACTTATTGATGGAAAAGAGATCGGCAAAAAAGTTCGCGGCGAAGTTCGTGACGCTGTTGCCAAGATGAAAGCAGATAACGATGGCTATACACCGGGATTGGCGACGGTGCTTGTCGGCGATGATGTTGCCTCCAGCACCTACGTTCGTATGAAGCATCGCGCTTGTAAAGCGGCTGGGATCAACTCCTATGGTCACATTATGCCCGCCAACTCAACGCAAGAAGAGGTATTAGCAATGGTTGCCAAGTTGAATGCCGATCCAGACGTTCACGGTATTTTGGTACAGCTTCCGTTACCCGATCAAGTTGACGAAGAGACGATTTTGTCGGCGATTGATTTAGAAAAAGATGTAGATGGCTTTCACCCCGTCAATATCGGTCGTTTGGCGATGAAAGATCGTGATCCGCTCTTCGTTCCTTGCACTCCTGCAGGCTGTATGCGTCTTTTAGAAGAGGCAGGCATTGAGACCAGCGGAGCCGAGGCGGTCATCGTTGGCCGTTCCAATATCGTCGGCTTGCCAATGGCGATGTTGCTACAAAAAGCAAACGCGACCGTCACTGTCTGCCATAGCCGCACCAAAGATTTGGACGCGCATCTCAAACGTGCCGACATCGTCGTTGCCGCCATTGGCTGGGCTGAAATGATCAAAGGCGCATCATTGAAACCCGGATGCACGGTGATTGATGTTGGTATCAATCGCAAAGATGACGAGACACGCAAACGCGGCTATCGCTTAGTCGGTGATGTGGAATTTGATTCAGCGGTGGAAGTTTCTGGCGCAATCACCCCCGTTCCCGGCGGTGTCGGCCCAATGACGATTGCTATGTTGATGCAAAACACATTCCACGCGGCCGAAATCGCATTAGCGAAAAAGTAGCAGGGTCAAGGTGACAGGCACTTGCCAAGTGCTTGTCACCTGAAAGTCCAAAGTATGCAAACTTGCTACCCGCATGCTTGAATAGCGTTATATCCAAATTGTAATTGTCTATGCTGTAAACTGGCGATCTCTATAAATTCTGGACGAAGTTCTTCTTCTTGTTCAGGGAAAGTGATAGCGAGAGCGGCTGGACGGTGAAGGGCGTAATACATGACTGATAGTTGTGTGTTACGCCCGTTTTGATCTAAACGGCACTGCTTTTCTAATAGCAGTAAGTCGCCTAATTCGGGCATAATGCCCATGATTTGGCGTAAATGGTGGCGTACAGCGCGTGACGGCCGTTCGCCGCTTAAAAGTATTCCGCCCGGCAATTGCCATAAATTGTTTTTGTTATTGTGGAGGAGGAGAACACGGCCGTTTTCGATGAACACCCCATAAACAGCTACAGCGGAGCTGACTATCTCCGTTGCTGTAAACATTCCATTACCATGATTGTCATAACAGCGGATTGTGTTCATAGCGTTACTCGACGACGACTTCTTCCTTTACCCCCAACTCTTTTTGCAGATCAGGCACCATATTTGCCAATGTACCAAGCACTCCATTGATAAAACGGGGCGCACTATCTGACGCATAGCTTTTTGCCAGTTCGACAGCCTCATTGATGGCAACTTTTACCGGTGTGTCCCCATCAACGACGAACTCAAAAATAGCGATACGCAAGATATTGCGATCAATCACCGCCATTTGATCGAGCGGCCATTCTGGCGCATAACGGGCGATGAGCGTGTCTATTGCCTTCTGATGTTCAGTTACTCCGCGCACAAGCATAGATGTAAATGTAATGCCTTTTGATTCCATTGGGTTAGCGGATACCCGTTCATTCAGTACCACACCTAATGGATGGGAGACAAGGTCTACTTCGTATAATGTTTCTAAAGCAGTGCGTCGAGCGCGGCGTCTTGTTTTCATCAGATTACAACCCTCTAAACAGTCTCGTCTATACTGTAGACAACATCTTCTACATGAATGTTGACCGATTTGATTGGCATACCAACCATCGTGTCTACAGCTTCAACGACAGTTGCTTGTAATTTTCGGCTTATTTCCATCAAATTTGCTTGCGGATCCATGTAAACGTAAATGTCAAAGCTGATCTGATTGTCGGTTAAATTTAGCAGAACCCCATCCTGTTTGACAGCGCGTTTAAATAGGCGGGCCATATCGGGGGGGATGGGTGCCATTTTAGATATACCATCTGTTCGTTCGGCGGCAAAATGGGCGATGGCGACTAAAACGGCTGGTGCAATTTCAATACGTCCTAAACTTTCTTCTGTCTCTTTCATAAACTCCTCGTTCTACAACGTTCCTATACTCTATTAGAGATATTATATTAAGGAACGAGAATTTAATAACTTGTGGAACTTCAAATTGTCATTCCCCTATCTTCATGAGGGCAGGCTCTGCGAAGGCAGGAATCCACAGTCTGGGAAATCATGGATTCCCGTCTAAAAGAGTTTACCCTCACGAAAGTGGGGATGGAGGCGGGAATGATAACTTTGGTATCTTCTCAATAAATCGTGGACAAGAGTTGATAAATTTCATCAGCACTTTATTTTACACGAGTATCATTAGGAAAATTTGTCAAGTCTCCCCAGAATACTGAGAAGGTACTAACTTTGGTAGTTAAATAAATTCTCGTTCCTAAGCGGCAAGCCCGCCATCAACTTGAATTGTCTGTCCAGTGATGTAAGATGCTTTATCTGAAGCTAGGAATGTTACCACATTTGCGATCTCTTGCGCCTCGCCCCATCGTCCCAGCGGGGTGAGTTCTCTCAATTTTTGGACGATAGAATCATCTAATTCGGATGTTAAATCGGTCAGTACAAAGCCGGGAGCGACGACATTGACCGTGATATTGCGCGACCCTAACTCTTTGGCTAATGATTTGCTGAACCCAATCATCCCTGCTTTGGAGGCGGCATAGTTTGTTTGTCCTGCCTGCCCGACTATGCCAGAGATGGAGGAGATATTGATGATGCGTCCTCCTTTTTTGCGGCGTATCATCGGACGGGCGACTGCTTTACAACAGTTAAACACACTTTTGAGGTTAGTGTCAAGCACGTTATCCCATGCGTCTTCTTTCATCATCAGCAATAAGCTGTCGTGGGTGGTTCCGGCATTGTTGATGAGGATGTCGATGTGACCATAGGTCGTTTTTGTATTTTTGATTAACTGTTGTGCGGCATCGAAGTTGGAGACATCAGCTTGCATGGCAACGGCCGTTCCCCCTTTTTCCACAATCCCATTCACTACTTCAGCGGCTGCTTTCGCATTAGAACGGTAATTGATGATGACGGTTGCCCCTTCGGCGGCTAAATCTTCGGCAATGGCGCGTCCAATCCCTCGTGATGCGCCTGTCACAATGGCAATTTTATCTGTTAATGCGTTCATCCGTCCTCTCCAAACTTTATCCGCTTTGTTTTGCGATCCAGCCGTTTTATCAATCCTAATAATGTTTTTCCCGGTCCGACTTCGACGAAACTGTCCGCGCCTTGTGCTAATAAATAGTGCATGGAGTTTGTCCAAGCGATGGATGAGGTGAGTTGGGCGGTGAGTTCGGCGCGTACATCTTTGACTGTGCGTAATGGTTTGGCGGTGACATTGCCGATGATCGGCAGGGTGGGGGGGGAAACGGCCGTTGACCTCACGAGTTCGCCAAATTCATCAGCCACTATCTCCATCAATACCGAATGCGCGGCGATGGAGATGGGGAGGCGTACAATTTTGCGTGCGCCAGCCTCTTTGGCTAAAGTTTCCGCCATTGTCAATGCCGTTTTATTGCCTGAAATGACCAATTGGCCGGGGCAATTATCGTTGGCGATTTGCACAGGCTGTCCCGTTTGTTCGCTCGCTTGTTGGCAAATAGAGTGGATTGTTTTCGCGTCCAGCGCAAGGATGGCCGACATTGCGCCCGGATTTATTTCGCCTGCGGTTTTCATCAATTCGCCGCGCCGACGGATTAGTTCTAATCCATCGCTAAATGTGATTGCTTCGGCGGCGACGAGGGCGGCGAATTCACCTGCGCTATGCCCAGCGGTATAATGGGGTGTTGCCCATTCCTGCGCTTTCACCTCTTGCCACGCGGCGACGCTGACGGTGAAGATGGCGGGCTGTTGAACGGCCGTTTGCAGCAACGCCTCTTCTGATCCCTCAAAACAGATCGTGGAGAGGGCGTAGCCAAGCTGTTCATCAGCTTGATCAAAAACAGCATGTGCTGACGGGGAGCGATCATATAAATCGCTGCCCATACCCACATGCTGTGATCCTTGTCCAGGAAATAGAAAAACTGTACTCATTTTTTAAGGAAAGCGGATGGTGACGTTAGCCGCCGCTACATCCTATTATTGAAAATGGTCGTCTCGCGTGGAGATCTGTCCATTTATTGTCCAACAAAAAAAAGGCCGTATTCATGCGGCCTTTCTTAATTTTTCTACTTAATCTTCATCTGCAACTGGTAAAACCTGACGACCGCGATATGTACCGCAGTTTAAGCAAACGTGATGTGAACGGCGCATTTCGCCGCACTCTTTGCATTCCACTAGGTGGAATGTTTTGAGGGCATCATGTGAACGGCGATTGCCCCGACGTGATCTTGATATTCTTCTCTTTGGTACAGCACCCATTGTCTAATCCTCTTTCATCTAATAATTTACTTTGATTCTGCGTGTTTATGGCACACAAAAAACAGATGGCCTATGCCACGAATGAGGATTATAACGGCCGTTTCCTCCCTGTCAAGATTAGATCAAAATTTAGAATGACGGGTAAGTGTAGGGCTGTTCAGTTCTTAAAAATGGGGGTATGCACCATTACAAAATATGCGGATGGAGGCGGATTACGCGGATAAACGCGGATCAAAGAGAGAAAATCCGCGTTTATTCTGATAATTTGCGTCCCGTCATTCATAGGAAATGGTAAATACAATCATTCATCAGAGACGGTATTTGCCAGATAGCTGGGGACGATTTGCATCATGCTGTTGCCGATTTGGAGGGGGAATGGGTTGCCGTCTGTGTCGGTGAAATTGAGCATGTCATAACGGCCGTCTCTATGCCATGTCACATCATACCGCTGCCCGTCGCGGTAAATGATAGCTGGGCCGCTGCCCCATAGCTGAATTTCCAGCGAAAAGGCCACGCATTTATTATCGGCGTTGACCTGTTCGCAAATGTTGACATCCTCCACCGTGTCCACGATGGGGATGATGAGATTGCTGAAATTGACCTGCTCATTGGTGATGCCGTCGAGATGCGGTACATCATCAGACCATCGCCAATACCGATTATTCTCAGGCTGATATACCCAGCGCACATCAATAGAGGGGTAGATGATCTCAATCGTTGTCGCTTCTGTGCCGCCGTTTTGGGGATTGCTGTCAAAAATCATCCCTTTGCCAAATGTTGGTGGTACATTTTGTCCCATTCGGCCCAGCTCATTCCATAATCCTTCGGGTTTGGCGTACAGCGTATGTTCGTATCCCTTTGTCTCGTCCCCTGTGCGGTAAAACCCTTCCGAATTGGAGCGCAAAATGCGCCCTCTAAAATCGGATGCGGATAGTTCGTGGTAGATGCCTGTGCCTGCACCAGAGAAGCAGAGGGCGGCATCGTACATTGCTGGCAGTTCTAAATCAATCAGTCGTGCGCTGCGAATGGGGCCGATTGTCTCGGGGGCTGTGCCGTAAAAAATGGCGGTAAAGCGGGTGAGATGTCCTTCGGTGACGTGTTCGTACAGGATGTCAGCACTGTTTAACCCTGATTGGGGACGGGTTTGGCTGGCGGGGAAATTAGATAGTTTGCAAGCGATGGGGCGACGGGCTAAAACGGCCGTATCGGCCATCTTTTCCCCTGTCAGTCGGTTATACTCCGTGCCGAAATCATCCGCGCTCATCAGTAGGACGGGGAGGGGCGTTGCTGTCGGCAATGCGGCTGGCGGTGGGGTGAAGG
>WFSA01000123.1 GCA_015486215.1 Anaerolineae bacterium
CAGATGTGTATAAGAGACAGCCTTACGCGAGATGGACGGCGTGTACACCTCCAGCACTGGTGAAGGCAGCCGACGCAAAGTACAGATTTTGCCTGCAAAATAATATAGACATTTGTGGTATTGGTTAAAAACCAATGCCTGACATAAGAAACGCGCTGAATGCGCGTTAGAAAATTAGCCCGCTTTTAGCGGGCTTTTTTGTATCAGTGACACCGATTTTAAGCGGTGTCATGCGCGTTTATTCCTCGCCGGCATCCCGCAAACGCTTGCCGTATTGTGCCTCATAATATGCACGGAACTCGCCGCTCTTGATTTTGCGCCACCACCACTCATTGTCCTTATACCAGAGAGCGGTTTTGACAATTGCCTCCTCACCTGTGTGGCGCGGGTTCCAGCCCAATGCTTTGATTTTGCCGATGTCCAAGCTGTAACGTCGATCATGTCCTGCCCGATCTTCCACGTGCAAGATGAGATCATGCGGCATATTCAATGTTTCGAGCAAAATCTCTACCATTCGCAGATTCTCTATATCTTCACCAGTGCCGATATTGTACGTCTCGCCTAGTACCCCTTCGTGCAAGACGAGATCAATTGCTTCGCAATGATCAACGACGTATTGGTATTCGCGTGTTTGACGGCCGTCTCCATAAACGGGTAGCTGCTCCTCATCCAGCGCATTTGTCGAGAATAGCGGCACAACTTTTTCTGGATATTGATACGGCCCGATATTATTAGAGCCGCGCGTGATCGTCACTGGCAAGCCATAAGTGACAAAATACGCGTTGACCATCAAATCGGCACTCGCTTTGCTGGCCGCATACGGGCTGCGCGGCTTTAGTAAATCCCCTTCCTTGCTGGAGTACCCAGCTGGGATGTGACCGTATACTTCATCAGTCGAAATTTGATGGTATCGTTCTAGTCCCAGCGATTTTGCCGCTTCTAGCAGCACATATGTCCCGTAAACACTTGTCTGCACGAACGCATCAGGATTCATAATAGAGCGGTCAACATGCGTTTCGGCGGCAAAATTGATGATGGTATCAATTTCATGTGCCTTAATTGCCTTTTCGACCGCAGCGGCATCACAAATATCCCCCTGCACAAAAGCGTAGCGGGGATCATTCTCTACATCGCGCAAATTATCCAAATTGCCTGCGTATGTCAATTTGTCATATACCACGATCGTATAATCGGGGTATTTATCAAGCATGTACAATACAAAATTGGCACCGATAAACCCAGCACCGCCTGTTACTAAAATGTTTTTCATAAATTTACCTTTTATTGGGATAGTCCAGACGTGACAATGTTTTTATCTGCGGGTACCTACTCAGCCTATCAATTATTTCACCACAAAGAAACAAAGATCATGAAGAAAATCTTAAAAAACTTCGTGTTCTTCGTGTCTTTGTGGTTAATTTGGACAATGGCTGAGTAGTTACATTTGCGGATCGTTTCTTTTTGCTTGGCCTCAAATTTGTCATGCCTGAATAGTTGTTTATTCGTTTTCTACAAAATCGTCTATCAATTGGCGGGAGATGGTGGGTAGCGGGGGGATGATGGGGAAATTGTCGGCTGTAAACCAATCGGCCGCCGCCATCTCATCTGTGTTTAACTCAATCTCTCCTTTGTCATGTTCGGCCGTAAAAGCGACCATCAGCGAGTTGGGAAACGGCCATGGCTGACTGCCAAAATAGCGGATGTTTTTGACCGAAAAGCCGACCTCTTCCCGTATTTCACGAGCGACACACTCTTCCAATGTTTCTCCGGGTTCGACGAATCCTGCCAGCACGCTGAATAAGTTAGGTGGATGCCGATGTGAGCGAGCGAGGAGTATCTCACGGCCGTTTGCCCCATCTTTCGTCACCTGCACAATCATCGCGGGGGAGATGCGCGGATAGTTAAACAAGCCGCAATCGGGGCATTTCTTTGCCCGTTCATACCCCACATCCTTCATGATTGCGCCGCAACGGCCGCAGAATTGATGGTTTTTATCCCATTCCAACACCTGCACCGCCCGTCCCGCCATCCAGAATTGAAATTCTGGTAATTGGGTGAGCGTGCCGCGTAATTTATGGAACGTCATCCCTGCTGGCGGAATTGTGTCAGCGGCGACTTCGGCGGCGTAATAATGGGTAGCGTTACGATGACCCAGATATTGTTGACGAACGGCCGTTAAACCGATTTCCTCAACCATATGTAATTGGGGAATTTGATCCCTATCTAACAATATGTGCCGTTCACGAAATATGAAGAAGCAAGCGATCTCACCTGCTGTTGGTGGTGTAATAGAAGAGATGAAAGAGTTGCTCATGGGTATGTTGTCGGTGCTATTGTGCCTGATGGTGCAGGATAATTACCGGGTGTGCTGGTCGCACCCGGATTGACTGTCGTTGGTGTCACAGCAGGCATCGGCGTATCTGTTGGTGTAGGAGTGCGTGTTGGATCACTCGTAGTTGTCGCTGTCGGCGTTGGCGTGACGGTATTTGTCGGTATACGGATTGGGCGAAAGGATGCGAACTGTCTCCAAATACCACGTCACCGCTCGATGTCCTTTATCGCATCCCAATGGTCCGTCATACCGCCGCCAAATCCCTTCGACGATCATCGGCGTGCCGTCAGAAACGAGCCGCAGCACGCCGTCAAATCCAACCGCTTCCATGGATAAGGTATCGTTCAACAATGCCCATCGCGGCGCGGGGCCGGACGGGTTGACGCAATTGAGATGTGACGGCCGTTGATACGCGCCGCTCACACGAATAAATTTATTTTGATAATGGGCGGGATCATTGTTGAGCGCGGGAAAATCAACTTCAATCACTTCGCCTCCGTCGGCGGCCATCTGGTCGGCGACCGTTTGCGCGGCATTGTCCGCCCGCCAGAATTTCAAATCACGATCTGCTCGTTGGTTGAAAAAGAGAAGAAACAGGAGGATAAGAAGCAGTAAAACGGCTGGTATTCCATATAAAATTGTCCGCTTCCGTTTATTCTTGTCCATAATTTATTATTTGCCCGTCTGCACACCTCGATAATGTACCCACCACTCAATTACAAGCAGAAGAACGGCGACGGCCGTCAACCATATCCACAATTCACGTTGCCCAACATTGCCTTCGTCTGTCGCTGTCTGCACATCCATCTGCCCCACTTGCAACTGTTCGGCGGGAGCGATGGCTGACTCGCTGGGGCTGAATAAATTAACGGCAAACGCTCCCGCTTCTTGTTCTCCCGTCGAATCATGCAAGGTTATTTGGTATAAGCCCAGCATATCTGTTTCGGAAAAGGTGATGGGATCGCCTGTAACGGCCGTTTTCCAGACAGAGGTATCAGGTTTTTTGATAGAAACGGCCGTCGCTCCCGTCATCGGCACGATGGTGACTGCATCATGCGTCTGTATCGCCGCCGCCCCGTTAAAGGCGCGACCGGGACTCAGCCAGCCTGTAATGTTAGCCATTAAAATGGGAAATGCAATCTGTAAAGGCAGATCAGAATCGCTCAAATCAAAGGGGAGGATCGCTAGACGACGGCCGTTTTGCTCACCAATCATCAATAGCGGCCCGCCTTCGGCTTCCACCAGCGTCTGCGCCCACGGCGCGGTCACATCTTTCGCCATCCGCACATTGACATTACCCCAATCCACGAATTGTAACAATGGAGAGTCGGCTAATCGTATCGCTTTCGTATCAGAAAACAGCCCAGTTACCGTAAATGGCAACGCTTCGTCCAGCATCAACGGCGGATTGATGATGAGCATGTCGGCATCGGGCAACGGATTCGGCAATGTAACTCCATCAAAGATATACAAATCAAATGGATCAACTAACGCATCATCAGGAGCCGCCTTAAATGTTTCAATACCAGGCAAGACGGAGTAAATTTGCTCCAAAAAAAGATTACCATCGGTCACAAGCAGGGCACGATTGCTGATGCCGCCCTCATGCACCGCCCACGCTTCATTATCTAATGGCAAATAATCATCCACCAACTCGCTCAAACTGGCTTGCACCACGCTGATCCCTGCGGGCAATTCCCAAACAGCGTTGGCGTTGCTATTGGCGGGAATGTGCAGGCGGCGGGAGTCGTACAACACGCCGTCCATCGTCAAACTGAGCAGCGCATCACGATCAATTACGCCTTCATTACTGATGCTGGCGAATAGCTCAACTCCACCCGCTCCGTCCCGCGTCGCCAACGCGGTGATGGCTAAATTCTCGCCGCTTGTCCCGATGGGAATGTATATGACTTCGGCTGGCAATGTCGGCAAATCGGTTGGAATGCCGCCGTCGGACACGATGATGATTTTAGCATCGTCAAATCCTTGAGCTGCACCGGCGGCAAGGGCAAAGGCGGCTTGCCAATCGCTTTCACCGCTTTCTGATACGGCTTCTAGCACCGCTTCACGCAATCTATTCTTATCGTTAGCGGCCGAGATGATGACGTGCGGTACTGATCCCGCTAAAATAATCGTCATCTGCCGTGTGCTGCCTAAATCATCAATCAATGCCACCACTTCTTCTTGGGCGATGGTGAAACGGTTGGGTTCAACGTCTACGCTGCTCATTGAGGCGGAGCCGTCGAGCAGCACAACGACGTTGCTGGTGACGAGGGAGGGGATGGGGATAAACGGCCGTGCGAGAGCAAACACGAGCAATGCCAAAATCAGCAATTGCAATAGTAACAATAAATTACGCCGTAACTTCTGCCAAGGAGCATTCGCTTCTCGGTCACGCAACAACTTCTGCCATAACATTGAGCTGCTGACCATCACCTCCCGCCGTCGCAGACGCAGCATGTACATCAAAATAATGGGCGCGGCCAGCAGGCCAAGCAGGAGAAAAAGTGGGGTTAAAAATGCCATACTCGATGAAGGTTAAGCGTTTTCTTCTATCCAACCCCGTATCTTATCCTCTAAAACGAGAATATCTTCGGGACACAGATTGCGAACACGACTACCGTAACGGCCAACGGCTTCTTTTGTTAATGTTTTGTAGACTAACTCTGGCTCATGTTCTGGCAATCCTTTCTGGATGGCAAAGGGGGTAAAATAATGTTCTTTCGGGTCTCTTTCGTTTCTGATTTCTCGCCAATTCCATTCTTTGGGCAAATCATGTCCAGCCAAAACCCACACCTCGGTTTCTTGCCATGCATTTTCTGCAAAAAATTGTTTTTGTGACGGTAAAATCTTACGCGCCTGTTTCTCTAACTCATCTAACTTATTTCGTCTGCCTGATTTTCCATCACGGTCAATGCAGAGCAAGAATAAGTCAATCATGCCATATTGCTCAATAATATCTTGAATTTGCTCCCAATTTGTTGCTTGATCAACACCACCTAATTGAGGGTCTTGGCATACAGCTACTTTTACTCGCGGTTTACCCAAGTAATTCAACATTGCTTGTATTAGCGGCTTTAATACATATTGATCGTAGGTAAAATCTTCTGGAATGATCATTACTCTCATGCGACATCCTCTACATCATCATCCAGAAAAAACATGCTATTTTCAAACCAACCAGATTCGTAGAGGCGCATAACGCTCTGCTTTTTGACAAGCTGTCGCGCATTGGGAATATCCATAATGCGTTTAATATGAGCATCAGGCTGATCCTCTAATCGGTAAAGTAATGAAGCATTTTCAAGTGTTTTAGGTTTGAGATAATTAAGCAAAAGTGGGGAATGGGTTGTAGCAACTACTTGAATATCTCCCTGTGCGACTTGATTTTCAATGAATTGGGTTAAAAGATGCAGGCGGGTAGGATGAATACCGTTCTCTATTTCTTCAAGGAAATAAAATCTAGCTCTTTTTGGGCCAAGAAAAGCCGCTAGTATTGCCAAAAAGCGCAATGTTCCATCGGACATACTGTAGGCAGAGATGCGCTGTCCATTACGCTCTACAATGGTCATTAAAATTCGCCCGACTTGGTCGGATGGGAATTCAAAATCAACCGCATCCATCGGGGTTAGCTCTTCAACCCAACTCAATAGTATCTTCTTCTGTTGGGAGTCTTCGCAAATAGCATACAAAACAGAGGAAAGGTTTTCTCCTCTATCACCTAAAACAACTTGTCCAGTTACAGATGGAATACGCATTGCATCTGGCACAAAATCAAAAAACCGTATTGAATTAAACATTTGCTTAAAGACAGTTGCCTTTTCAGATTCATGTTTCTTACGGATTCTTTTAAATAAACCCGATTGCTGTAATCCTGCTCCAGAATTTTGAGTATTGGCTCGGTTTTTATAACCTTGCCAATCTGCTTTTGAAATAGGTATTGATTGAATAGCTTCTTGGGTATCGATAATTCGTTTCTTATTGTTGTCAAGAGTAACAAGTATTCCATATATTAATGGACGATCACCACTCTCTTTTGTTTTATGGGTATCGGAATATGCTGAAATACCAAAGACATTTTTGTCTAAATAACATATCTCGCGAATGCCACCGCGTATCCCTTGCCAAACACGAACCCCGCCGTCTACCCATTTCTCGCCAATGATTTCAGCAAAGGTATAGTTACGCCCAATTCCATGTAAGAATCGGAAGGCTTCACGAATATTACTTTTGCCAGCTGCGTTAGCTCCAATAAGTACGGTGAATGCACCTAATTCAAGTTCTGCATGTTGGAAGTTTTTGAAGTTATCAAGGGTTAATTTTTTAAGCATAATCAGGGAGGAAAGTTCTTAAACTGTTCATTACAACATTATCACTGGCATCAAGAAAGGTTGACTTGTTCATTATGACACGCTTCCCTTTTCAATCTCTTTTTTCATTTGTTCCCAATCTGAGACAGGCAAATTCATAGATGCAAGTCGATCTGTAAGCGGCGTTTCTTGTGTCCGTGTCGGGAATTCCGATTCCCGACACAGCTAAAACTTGGTACGGGAATCGGAATTCCCGTACCTTCACCACACAAAAGCTCAAAGAGCCATAATTGTTTGAGCTAACATAATGACCTCTTCACACTACTCGAATTTCAATAATTTTGTCTAAATCCATCAGTAAATTTTTGGCGGATGCTCATCCACCGTACATAAAAGGCGGCGTAAATTGACAACCCCTAATCTATTTAAGTCCAATGTAGCGATAGTGACTCTTCCAATTGGTGTGAGTGCAACTAAATAGATCAAATCCTTTCCCCAAGCAAAATGTTCGTGCCATTTATGTTGACGGGGGTGATAAAGCGGAATCATTTGCCCCGTGACCAGATCGAAAACTTCTGTTTTTGTATGTTTTTTGCTATTACACCTTTGACAAGAAAGAGCCAAATTATCCAGAGATGTGTTTCCGCCCGCAACACGCAGGATGATATGATCAATCGAAAAAATATCTGGTGAAAAACGTGATTGGCTCAGACAGTACTCACAACATTCGTTTGCACGAATGGTTACTTGTTGCCGCTGTTTCTGTGTAGGGCGTGAATTATTCATGAGATAACGGATGGATTCCTAAATCATCCATTACTTTTTGTAAAGGTTGTTTTCGTAATTGAGAAAGTTCAATAAGGTATCCCATGCGCTCTGCGTTCATTTCTTCAAGTTGATCGGAGAGAGTGATTAATTGTTGATACTCATCTTCTGTCAATGTTTCGTCATTACGCTTGACTATCAGTTGTTTGTACGGTTGCCATACACTTACAGGAAATCCGCGATTTATTTTTTGCAATAATTCAGTTTCCCGTGCAGATAGGTGCGGTGTTTTACGTTGAACATAAAACAACGAAACCTGTTCTGAAAATTTCTTTAGTTCACGCATATCAAGCCGTTGTACACCTGAAAACAGATCTTGCATGGCAGGTGTTGCAGTCATTTGAGGTGGGGACATGGTTTTCCCTCGTATTAATTCATTCCGATGTAGTTATTTTACCTGTGGTTATTTTACCACACCTTTGGCTCGCAACGTCTGCATGATCAGGCGTTCCCACGACTCATTGGTGGTGATGGGGATGTAATGGGCGCGGCGGCTGGCGCAGTAGGCTGCAATTTCGGTTTGCCACGCTTGCTGTCGCTGGCGATAGAGCCGCATGGTGTTGGGATCGAGGGTGATTTCTGCATCTTGCCCTGTTTCGATGTCCACCAGTTTCAAATCACCGTCGAGCGGCGGCTCTATTTCGTCGGGGCTGAGGATGTGGATGAGGCCGACTTCGTAGCCGCGAGATTGCAGGGCGTTGAGGCCATCTTTGTAGCCGTTGGGTGAGAGTAAATCGGTAAGGACAAATGCCATTCCCGGCCGACGGTTTCGCATGGCGTAGTGGCGCATGGAGAGGTTGAGGTCGGTGATGCCAGAGGCAACGGCCGTTTCCAAAAATTCAAACAGCCGCATCCCATTTGCGCGTCCGCGATGGGGTCCCCAGCGCAAATCCTGGTCGCTGTTCAGCACCGTCATCGTCACCATATCCCCCGTTGTCAGGGCGATATGACCGAGTGCGCCCGCTAGTCGTCGGGCGTAATCGAATTTATGTATATCCGCTTCGCCCCAATTCATGCTACCGCTGCCGTCGATGAGCAGATGGACGGAGAGGTCTTCCTCTTCTTCGAGGAGTTTGATAAACGGCCGTTCTAACCGCGCGTACACATTCCAATCGAGCCGCCGCAAATCGTCCCCTTGTGTATAATTGCGATAGTCGGCAAATTCGATGGATGAGCCGCGCTTGCTGCTGCGCCGATCCCCCTTCATCACCCCCACGCGCACGCGCTCGGCCACGAGGGTGAGTTGTTCTAATTTTGCAAGGGTGGATTGGTCGAAGAGGTTCATAAATGTTGTAGAATGGGTAGTGTTAGCGATAGAAAACTATTCCGCAGATGATTACAGGTATGCTGATGAATGATACTCAAGCAATGTTACAGGACGTTCGGGATTATGACGAAGTGAAACAGGCGATTGTTAATGGCGAAGAGCTAATCCCATCGTCGGTGGTGTATGCCATCATGGACGGCGAAAATCCGATCAAGGTGTGGCGTGAGTATCGCGGGTTTACCCAGCAGGAGTTGGCAAAAATGGCTACTATTAGTCCCTCTTACCTTTCTCAAATTGAGACGGGGAAACGGGAAGGGACAACGGCCGTTTTGCAAACCATCGCCCACGCTTTAGGGACGAGACTTGACAAATTTCATCAGCACTTTATTTTACACGGGTATCATTAGGAAAATTTGTCAAGTCTTCCTAGTCAAGCCAAAACAGCATAAATCTGCGCCCATCCTAAAAATCTGCGTCCCCTTTACCGCGCCGCCAATATCGTAAATGAGGCGATAAACCAATGGATAAGGAAGGGATAGAGGAACGATTCTGTCTGCCAAGCGACGAAGCCAAAGCCGATACCGCCAAAAATTGTACTGAGTGTTTCCACTTCTGGCTTGCCCAAGTGCATGAAGGCGAAGGGGATGGCTTGAAACAGAATGGCGGGGCCGGGACCAATGATGCGGGCTAATCCAAACAGTATAAACCCGCGCCACATAAATTCCCACGCGAATAGTTCCACCCCTGTAAGGTAAATGAGACGGTTTAACCCTTTGGGCGCACGCGCTTGATAATACGTCTGCATCGCTGGTGTGCGGGCGACAATGGTGAGAATGAGAGCCATGATAACGGCCGTGCCGACTGTCCATATCAACCCTGCTTTCCATTTGCCAAGCGTGAATCCATATGCTGATAACGGCTCACGAAAGAGCAGTAAAATGATAATCACAGGCAGAATAAAGTAGAGGGCAAATCGGCTGTATTCCCGTGTATTGGATACAGTGTGATTGTAATAATCGAGCATCGGCACGATGGTGCTGATGATGACAAGGAATACGAGGGTAAGATTGAATGAAACGCCGCCAATAGTGAACATTTTCCCTCTCATGGTGCTGGGGTGATGCCGACGAGAAGGGTTAAACGGCCGTTGCCCACATTTTCAACGCCATGCACAATTCCAGCAGGAGCGATGACAATTTGTCCTGCCGTCGCTTCGATAAATTGATCGCCTAATTGAAAACGGCCGTTTCCCGTCGTCACATAATAAAATTTATCTTGATCGGCGTGATCATGCGCCTTTTGCACCTGCCCCGCCTCCAAACAGTTCACGCCTAGCAACATCGCATCGCTGCGGAATAAGGTCGCTTTGTGGAACTTTTCAATGTTCACCCCTTCATAATCGCTGATTGTTTTGACTAAATCCATCTATATTTTCCATAACAAAAACGCGCCGGCCAATACGTTGGCGGCGCGTTTTTGGATAAGTATTAATGTATCTTCTCAGTATTCTGGGGAGACTTGACAAATTTTCCTAATGATACTCGTGTAAAATAAAGTGCTGATGAAATTTGTCAAGTCTTGTCCCCAATTTTTTGAGAAGATACGTATTAATATTAAAAATTTGTCACTGTCCCCCGTCTTAATAAAGGGATCCCAACTCCGACATTGGACGCAGATTTTACAGAGTTCATGGATAAAAACCAGCGTAATCTTTGTCCAATTTTACGGCCGTTTTACTAGGGCGGTTAGTAGCTTCTCAAAAAAGCGGGGAAATTATTTTGTTTTTAGTATGACTACAGCGGGTTATAAAAATGAACGGATATTTTCTCGACTGCACCATTCGTTTATTTCTTTCATCCGTTGTAGTCACCCCGAAATATTGAGAAGATACGGCGGTTACATACTCTACAATTGGATACTGATTGCACAGATGAACATAGATAAAAAGATTAAAATCAGTGAAATCAGTGAAATTAGCGTCCAATTTCAAAACAAGATCAACTCAGCTTTTTGTAAAAGAGGAGTATGCAATCGCCCTAGTACACGCTGGCGGAAGTCCTTATATGTTATTTGTTGCGGGAATCGGAATTCCCGCAACTCCCATAAATAGGTATCGGGAATTCCGATTCCCGATACAGGCGGCGTATATCATCTAAGAACTTAGGCCAAGTTATACTAGCCGTTTTACTCCGTTGCTTATCTTATTTGTTGCGGGAATCAGAATTCCCGCAACTCCCATCAGATAGGTATCGGGAATTCCGATTCCCGATACAGGCGGCGTATATCATCTAAGAACTTCCGCCAAGCTATAC